>DAOUSL010000148.1 GCA_030627235.1 Thioploca sp. | reverse complement strand
TTTACGAATTACATCTTGATGCAATTCCCTTCGGTCATTGCATCCTACATTTATTTAAGTTACAAAAATACTTTGTATTGTTCCTAACGTCCACGTTCGATGCCATTAAGTTATTGAAGTATTAGGCTCACCACCAACTTCTCGGACTAGAGATGCCTTTGTTAAATGTACTTGCACCTTCAAACATAGAAACCATATTAATAGCAGTGCTAGTGTTAATGTTCCAACTTCCTATAGGTTGATTAAAAGCAATTGCATTTTGAAACATACTCTGCATATATTTAACCTTAGAAACATTCCAACTATTTAAAGGTTGGTTAAATGTACTTGCATTATAAAACATAAAAGACATCTCAGTAACATTACTAACATTCCAACTATTGATATCTTGGTTAAAAGCAGTAGCATTATTAAACATCTGAGACATATCAGTAATATTGCTAACATCCCAGCTACTGATATCTGAGTTAAAAGCAGTTGCATTTTTAAACATCATAAACATATCAGTAACACTACTAAGGTCAGGTGAATCTATAGCACTTACTTGTAGATTACTTGCTCCCTCGAAAGAATTTTGCATACTTGTCCAAGCAATATTTCCCCACTGTATGACATCTAGGATTTTATCTTCATCTCCTAAATTATTAAAATAAATACGTGGAAAAGTACCCTGAATCCTTATCGTATAGGTACCAGCGACACCAAAGTCATGCGTCACACCACCTGTGAGGCCAAATTCATCAAATACATTATCATTATCCCAATCCACATCATAAATATAGCCACCACCGGTTGTAGGAATGGTGATTGACGTAAAATTTGAAGTCCCTGCATTGTCTGTCTTCCAAGTAGTCACAAAATCATCTATTGGTGCTGTCATCGCATTCTGTGCAGAAGCCAATAAAACAAATACCGTTAATAATTTAAAAAGAAATTTCATTTTTTTATACCTGTTCCAATCGTTGTTCCTACATCATATTATAATTATCTAACTGAGGTTACGCAGAGATATATTTCACCTATCAGTGCTATTCACATTCAATCCTTTCAGGATTTACAACCAACGGGGTAGAACTAGTTCCCAAGTAGTTCATTAATTTTCAAATCCAATTCCACCCGGATCAACAATCCTACCATCAACCCCAGTATTATCTCCCAATTCCCCATCTATCAAAGTAAATTTAGCGGTAGCCACTGGTTTACCATTTACGGTTTCTATATTAAAAATTACATTTGGCAAAGTATACCAACTTAAAGTGCTTAAATCACCCGGAATTAATGAACCGAATTTTTTATAAACTGGTTTCATTCTGAATCTGGACATACCATGAAAATACATGGTTATATTGGCTTTTTTACATTGTAATTCATAATAGATTATTCCTTGTGGAAAGCTATAATCTTCGGATTCAAATGCTTGTTCTTCTTCAATATGAGCGGAAGCGATTTTAATCGGACAACCTATGTGACTCTCCAAAGTTAAATATTTTCCAGTGATAGCATCAGGAATAGTGATTACATAAATTTGTTCACTATCCAAAATCCCATCACCATTACCATCTATTTCTAGTTCATTTGAATTATCAACTGAATCTGTGGTATCTGTCGGAATATCTGTCGGAATATCTGTTGTGTTATCAATTACATCTGTGATTGGAACATCAGTTATTGGAATATTAACCGGATTATTATCTGTGGTATCAATTGGAGTATCAGCATTATCTACTGGAATTATATCAACTGGTTGAACGGTAGATTCAAAAGTAGCAATACAGGTTTTATCTTTGTGTAATCTAACTAAGCCTTCTGTATCACAATCACCAGTCCAGCCACTAAATAACCAATATGTATCTGGAGTTGCAATTAAATTTACTTCAGTTTGATCAGCAAAATCTTGTTCACAATCATTACCGCAATTAATTCCATAGTCGAAAGTTATTGTTCCTTCACCTATTTTTTCTACTATGAGTTTATGAGTAACACTTGATTGAATATTAGATTCAAAAGTAGCAATACAGGTTTTATCTTTATTGATTCTAACCAAACCATCTTTATCACAATCACCAGTCCAACCTATAAATAACCAATCTGAGTCTGGAGTTGCAGTTAGAGAGATTTCAGTTTGATCCGCAAAATCATGTTCACAAACAGTGCCACAGTTGATACCATAATCCGCAAAAATAGTTCCATTACCAACTTTTTTTACTATGAGTTTATGATACACAGTAGGCTGATCTGAAGGACAGGCTAAAGTAGTTGCAGTTGCTGTAATAGTTGCTGAATCAATAGAACCATTGGTTGCTGCTATAGAGTAAGTATAAGTTGAACTACATGTTAAATTAGTATTACTATAACTTGTGACATTAGCAGTAGTAGTTGTTATTAAACTACCATTTATAGTTATTTTAAAACCAGTTTCGTTAGTGCTGCTGTCTGTCCAACTCAGGTTTATTTGAGTATCTGAAACTACCGTTGCTATTAAATTAGAGAGAGCAGAACCCGTCGTAGTTGCAGAAATTTCTATACTGGGTAAGCTAGTTACATCACTTTGTTGAGTACCATGAGCAAGCGTAGTTGTTTCTGTGACAAAATAATAAGTTGTACCTGCTAGTAAGCCATTTACAGTCAATGTATTTGCAGTTTTATTTGCTATTATACCACCTGATGTACTATAAGGGCCGCCCGGCGTAGTGCTATATTTAACTTCATAATAACCACCATCTACTTGATAGGTAATCGGTGTCCAATCTACCTTAATGCTAGTATCAGACAAAGATGCTCCACTTAAACCGGCTGTGGGTGGAACAGTTTGGGTATTTGCCCAATCAGGGTCTTTAGCTGTTGCAGAACCATTAGTTTCTCCATTAAATGCGTTGTAGCTTAAATCTGTTACAGTTAAACTTGCTGGTAAATCTGGAATAGTTCCACTTAACTGGTTATTTTGTAATGTAAGTTCTGTCAAACTGGTTAAATTACTTAAATCGGGAATACTGCCAATTAATTGGTTATCTTGTAATGTAAGTTCTTTCAAACTGGTTAAATTACTTAAATCGGGAATACTACCAGTTAATTGATTATCTTTTAAACTAAGTATTTTTAAAGCAGTTAAAGCACTTAAATTAGGAATAATACCGGTTAATTGATTATCCCTCAATCTAAGTAGTTGTAAATTGATTGAATTACTTAAGTTAGGAATACTGCCGGTTAATTGGTTATTTTTTAAACTAAGTGTTTCTAAACTAATCAAAGCACTTAAATCAGGAATGCTGCCGGTTAATTGGTTATTACCTAGACGAATGACTGTTAAACCGGTTAAATCACTTAAATCAGGAATACTTCCAGTTAATTGGTTATCATCTAACTTAAGCACTGTTAAACCGGTTAAAACACTTAAATCAGGTATTGTACCAACTAGGTTTTGTGTATCTCTACTAATTTTAGTCACGTTCCCGCCGCTACAAGCAATTCCTGTCCAACTACAAGGTGTTGTTGTAATTCCCCAATTATTAGCTGGTACAAATGGTGGGCTATCTGACCAATTAGCTCCATCAGTACTGGTATAAAGGTCAACTAAAGTATCACATTCTGCTTCAGGAATATCAGTTTGAGCAGCACAATTGATTGTTCCGGTCGTAGTTGCAGACACTTCAACACTTTCAATACTGGTTAAATTACTTTGCTGATCACCATGATTTGCAGTAAAAGTTTCTACTTTAAAATAATAAGTTGTGCCTAAATCTAAACCAGTAACTGTATAATTATCAATTGATTTATCAGTAGTTTTAGAAACGGCATTAGTGTATGGGCCGCCAGAAGTGGTGGAATATTTAACTTGGTAATGGCCAGTGTCTTCGGTATATGCTATTGGAGTCCAATTAATTTGAATACTTGTTTCTGATAAAACTGTTGTAGTTGATAAAACTGGAGCAATATTCTGAGTATCTTTCCAAGTTAACTGTTCATTTGTTGCACTTGTACCAATTTCTGCCGTGAAGGCATTGTAACTAAGGTCTGTCAATCCGGCAATTAATGGTAATGAACTTAGGTCAGGAATTGTTCCAGTTAATTGATTATTTCGTAAATTAAGCCACTTTAAATTACTTGAAGCACTTAAACTTGGTATTGTTCCTTCTAATTTATTATCATTTAATTTCAATTTCATTAAACTAGTTAAATTGCTTAAATTTGGAATAGTTCCAGTCAGTTGATTACCTTCTACTTCAAAAAATACCAGTCCGCTATTAGAACTACTAAAATTAGGAATACTACCACTAAGTTTATTATCAGATAAATTAACAGCTAATAAATCGGAAAGATTACTTAAATCTGGTATTGAACCAGTTAAATTATTATTACTAATATAAAACCATTTCAAATTGGTTAAGGCACTAATATTTGGAAAGCTTCCAGTCAATGAATTATTATTTAAATCAAGTGTATATAAACTAATTAAAGCACTCAAATCAGGCAGTTCACCAGTCAAACCCTGTCCACTTCTATTAATTTCTGTAATATTTCCCCCACTACAAGTAATTCCTCCCCAATCATCACAAGGAGTATTTGTTATTGTCCAATTACCACCCCAACTAATACCATTAGTACTATCATAAATAGCCACTAACGTTTCACATTCAGCTTGAGGAATTTGAGTTTGACTTAAACAAACATTAACCGATTCATAAGCCCCAATATCACAAGTTCCATTTTGTTCCCCATTAAAACCACGTTGATCTAGTCGTGAAGAACAATATGAATTATCCCCAGCATCAATGGCCGGAGAACTTGCCGATAAAGCAAAGGTTTTAGTTGGGCCACCATTATTTTGTAAAGGGCCAAGTAATGGATCACTATTTATAGTTGGATCACAACTTCCATCTTCAATTATAGTTTTAGTATTATCTCCAACTAATATACCAACACAATCTCCACCAGTGCTATTAGCAATGATAGTGTTCATCAAAGGAAAGGAAGTCATTGCATAAATACCACCACCATCAGTAATGGCACTATTACCAGAAAAAGTGCTATTGGATATAGCAGCAGACATGGACATGTCATAAAGTCCGCCACCAAAATTAGTTGCAGAGTTATTAGCAAAAGTACTATTCATAATTTGCAATGTTCCCATACTATAAATTCCACCACCATCCATTGCGGAATTATTTAAAATAGTACTATTTTCTATCGTTACTGTGCCACCATTTATAAAAATACCGCCACCATCAAATCCTTGACCTTGAGTAATGGTTAAATAACTTAAATTAACAGTAGCAAGAAAAATATTAAAAACTCTTACCGAATTATTACCACTAATTGTTATATTTTGGTTAATTCCATCAATAGTTAAATCTTTATCAATGAATAATTCATTATTAAGAACAATAGTATAATCAGCAGCAAAATCAATCGTATCACCAAAATTAGCATCAAAGATTGCTTGACGTAAAGAACCGGCACTATCATTATTATCATTAGTTACAGTGATGGTTGCAGCGGATAGAATATTAGTTATCAGTATAGAAATGATTAGGATAAAATATTTTATGAAATTCATTTGGAAACCTATGTAATTTGGTATAAAAAGATGAATGTTCTAATTATAGATTATGAAATGAATTATTGCCAGAGTAGGAATAGTACCAGTTAATTGTTAGAAAATAAATTTACCAAAGCAATCAGATCATTTATTGTGGAGGGTATTGTCCCCACCAGATTATTAGAATCCAGATACACTAGGATTATCCATCAATTCTACATCTTTAAGAATAAATTTAGTGATAGTCATTTATTTAAAGTTTTTGTCTCTTTGATTTGTTGTTTTATCTTTGCTATTTCCTGTTCTTTATCTTGCAACTGTTCTTCTAATATTTCTAAATATTTTTGTGGATTTTTGTGTTGATAAAAACGTTTAACAATATTTATTATGGTTAATATTCTAATAATTCTATGTATAACAGATCTAGTACGATAAATATTTAATATTTTTTGGATTTTAATAAACCAAATTAAATAAGTGGTTTCTGATACCTGTATATATTTTAATATTAAAACAAATCTTGCTAACGCTAACATAGGAAGGATTATTATAGAAAGTTCTAGCCAGTGAGCTAACGCATATTTAAGTGGTTTTTTGCAGATCGAACATAAAATAATAAATTCGATGACAAATAAGCTCCAGACTATCGCATTACCAATATTTAATAAGTGAAACAGCCACAAGTTAGAAAAATCAATAGAAAAAATTTCTATAATCCAAAATGGTATCATAAAAAATAAAATGACAAATATTGGATATAAAAACCTTTTCTCAATATTAGTATATAATTTCTCATCAACTAATTGCCATTCTAAATTCCAAAAAATATAATCTGGTTTATTACATTTTCTAGATGCTAACCGTAATGGAGGTATAAGTATAATTATTATAGTTAGTAATAAATTTTTGCCGGTTTTTTCATAACAAAATAATAAATATAATATTCTTTCAATTCCTAATATCAGCCACAATACTTCTAGTATATTTACCATTGATTGAGCATGATATAAGCGTTCAAAACCATGATCTGTTTGTAAATATTGAATTAAAATTGCTAATATAGATAAAAAGATCACCGTTATGATTAACATCAACTTTGAAATTAATTTTTCGATGGTATGTTTAATAGTTTTATAAGAATTGCACATTTTTTAGATTTAAAATTTGCTAATTAATTAAATAAATATTATAATGCGGTGTTAATTTAATTTGTAATAACCTTAAACTTATTGTAAAGGAGAGTACGCTTTCAATGCCTCAAGTTCGTGTAAGAGAAAATGAACCTTTTGAAGTTGCTATTCGTCGTTTCAAACGTTCCTGTGAAAAGGCTGGAATTTTAGCTGAAGTACACCGTCGTGAATATTACGAAAAACCTACTACTGTTCGTAAACGTAAATCTGCCGCTGCTGTTAAAAGACATTTAAAAAGAGTCCATCGTACCACATTACGTCCACGTCGCGATCACTAGAGATATATATCCTACTCTTAAAATGGTAGATTTATAATATTATGTCTGACTCGATAAAACAAAAAATTCAAGAAGATATGAAAGCAGCTATGCGTGCCAAAGAAAAACAACTCTTAGGTACGATACGCTTGATGCAGGCTGCAATTAAACAACGAGAAATTGATGAACGTATCAGTTTGGATGATGCGCAAGTAGTGGCAATATTAGATAAAATGCTTAAACAAAGGCGAGATTCCTTAGAACAATATACAAAAGCTGATCGGCAGGATTTGGCCGAACAAGAAGCTTTTGAAATTGAAGTTATTAAAAAATATATGCCACAACAGTTGAATGAAACTGAAATTAATGCCTTAATTGAAACTGCTATTAATGAAACTGGTGCAACTTCTATTAAAGAACTTGGTAAAGTAATTGGCTATCTTAAACCCAAAGTACAGGGTAAAGTAGATATGAAAGCCTTTACAGCCAGCATTAAACAACGTTTAAAATGATTTTTAGCTCTCTCTGCAATAGAGAGAGTCTTAATTTCACTCAGATTCTTTTACTAATTTCAGCTGAATCCCATTCGCAATATTAGCTAAATAATGCAAAAATCCAACCCATAGTAAAGTAGTTCCAAGCATTTCCAATTCTTCTTCCACTACTTTAAAAGTATGTGACACTCCATATTTACGTTCGAGATCAAGAGTTTCTTTAATATAAATATAGAAATCGTCAATTTTATCTAATCCTTCAGTAAAATCAATTCCTTGAGCAATAATCCAACAGCCAAATCCTAATACAAGGTAACGAGTGAGGTTTAATTGCCAAAAAGCTGTCCATAGAAATATTGCGATTAATATTCCAAATAGAGCAAATAATGGAGCAATAAAAGTATGCCAAGCAAAAGAAGGGTTTTTTAACAATAATCCAATAGCCCCATCCCATTCTGTATCATTCTTAGTAACCATACGTTCAAGAGCTCCACCAAGTTTTTCATGAATTTCAGCCATGTCATCAATTCCAATCCATAAAAAAAACATTCCAATTAGAATCCAAATCGATAGTTTTAACCATGAAATATAACGAGATTGGACAATTGCAATCATAAAAACAGTAATTCCTAACGCTTGAGCCTGCATGGAAGCAAACCAAGTAGGCAATGAATTTTCACGAGCTATATTCCAAATTCTACGAATACTCTTATCTTCAAAAATATTTTCATAATTAAAAATATAATCACAAAATATGAGGAAAATTTGGGCTAATATACAAGAAATAAAGATAATCTTTATCCATTGTTGCATATTTACTATTCTAATATCTTCTGTTTTCATATTATTTTATCAAACATTTTATTTAAGATAAATACCTTCTTTATTATAATCATTTTATTATGTTTTCGCTATGTTTATCTATAGCAATTCTTAATTATGAATGCTTAATTCTTAATTAAATTCAGAATAAATTACTTATATTACTGTAGTTTATCCAATCGAAAAATACTATATATTAATATGAAATAGAATAGTCCTAAACAAAGTAGTGGTAAACCTGTCAGGTTTTTTGGAACTATCACTACTTCGTTCAATACTACCGTTTTTTCTTCAATTTGCGTTATTTTTAAATCATCAGCAAGATGGTTTTTAACTAAAACTCTGATTAATCCAACTGGGCTACAGACATTATCTATACTTGCGTATACATTTAAAACTTGTTGTGCTGCTTCACTATTAGGGAGTTTACTTAATTCTTTTAAACCTTGAGGATATATGATATTATCATGAATATAAGTAGGTTATTTGTCTTTTATAAAATTAACAGACGATGCCAATTTTTTATTTTCGACAACTTCGGCATTTTCATTGCTACATGCGTGCGTAATGTCGTCGTCTGTTGTCTTTTTAGTCTTAATTAACTTTAGTCTCGTTAATTTTAGTCTTATTAATGATTATTTGTGAAGTATGAGATGTTTCACTGTGAGGATGGGAACTCATTGAAAGTATAAAGATTTGAAGTTTTTTCACCATTTTTATTTGTGCGATTTTTTACTGTAATTAGTTGTAATTAGGTTAGTTTTTTTAAGGATATTTCGACTGAACTTATGGAAGTTCCGTATTCGTTGGTAATATATTTTTTGGATGGGAAACAAACTGAGTCATTTAGAGTGATACTTTAGGCAGGAATATATGGCGATTCCAATTGAACCAATTTGTTTAGCCCAACTTTGGGAAAAAAACTATTATTGGTTATGAAAAAATGAGCTGTTGGGTCAATAATTTTAGCGTTCATTAAAAAATTCTCCAGACACTAGTAATTATATACTTGCAATAATCCTATCGCAAGTATATAATTACTAGTGTATAATTTTGTGTGTGAAAGCCTGTGTATTAATGTTGTTTCAGCAACTCACAGGCTTTTGTTTTTGTACTACTTAATTAATATATCCTATCATTCTGCTAAAAGCAAATCTTAAATCATTTTCTATCAAATTCAATCTAACGTTGGTGTCTAAAAACTATTTACCATTCATAACGAATTGTTCTTTGGTCTTGTATAGCGTCACCCTGCCATTCTAACTTTCCTGCTATATCAGAAAAATCATAGTTATTTTCAGAAATTAATACAATTACTTTCATGTGTTTATAATATAGTTGACTATATTCAGATGGAATTTTAATAAGATTTTTTCGCATCAAATTCAAATGCTTGCATAACTTACTTATTTAAAGATTAGCCAAGTAACTGATCATTTGTATTAATTCAATAGGTTGATTTCATTGAACCGACCATACAAAACTTAACATTATATAACAATAACTTGAAAATCTTAAGTGATTTTATTGTGGTGCAGAATCTAATTGGTGGAAGACATGATTGATGCGGTTCGTTTCCTCACCACATATTACATTGTTGATTACGAGTTCTTCACAAGTGAGTTCATGTAACTTACTATCAAGCTTTGACTTTCTTCAAAGTAGTGGCGTTGCAGATTATAACCTGAGATATTCCACCAATCTGATTTTTGATATTAGAGGCATAATGCAAAAAGAATGAATCTTCTTGAGATAATTTCCCATCAAGTAATTCACTCATTCCATAGCATAATTGAATATTTTTCTGATAGTTTATTATCAGGAATCGGAATGAACAACCAGTGCGACACGTTTAGTTAGAAACTATACTGCCAGTAAGGAGCAGAGCCAATAATTAGGGCTACAAAACATCGTAGTTAC
>DAOUSL010000163.1 GCA_030627235.1 Thioploca sp. | reverse complement strand
CCGGTTAATTTTTCTTGCCAAGCTGGGGTATATGGTTGATCGGCTTCATCATAGCTAGTTGGATATTGACCACCTAATCCACGATCCACTCCAAAATGTGCGATCATCAAGTCAAAAATAGTAGTAACTGCAACTTTACCTTCAGCAGTTTCAATAAATTTGATCGGCACACCATGTTTTACGGTAGCGTTATTATTGGAGAAATCTTCAAAATTAACATTCCAAACTTCATCTTTATTTTCGATAAAAGATAAAATTGGATTAATTTCAGAGTTATCTAAACCATCTTTAAGCTCTAAGTTCCATTGACCTTGTTTTTCCTGCCAACGATGACCAACAGTACCTTTAGGCATTTTCACGCCATTGGTCTGTTCGTCATACATTAGGAACTTCCATTCACCATTTTCTTCGGCTTTATAAGTCTCAATGGTATTAGCTCTTAATAAACGACCAGCTTCATAACCATTTTCACCTTTTTCCACTCTAACTAAGAATGGAGAATCAGTGTATTGCTTCATATAAGCTAAGAAATCAGGTATTTGCTGATCTACATAGTACTCTTTTAAGATAACGTGATTAACCGCCATCCAGAAAGCACCATCTTGCCCAGCATGGATTGGAACCCACCAATCAGAGAACTTCGCAACCTGACTAAAATCTGGTGCAAATACTACGAATTTAGAACCGTTATGTCTGGCTTCAGCGATAAAATGTACGTCTGGAGTCCGAGTCATGTTCAGATTTGAACCCATCGATACGATAAACTTGGAATTATACCAATCAGCACTTTCTGGGGAATCGGTTTGCTCGCCCCATACTTCAGGTTCAGCAGGAGGTAAATCACTATACCAGTCATAGAAACTGAGCATATGACCACCCAACAATGACATATATCTAGCACCAGCAGCAAAACTTAATTGAGACATAGCTGGAATTGGAGAGAAACCTACAATTCGGTCAGAACCATGTCTTTTAATCGTGCTGATGTTAGCGGCAGAGATAATATCTAATACTTCATGCCAATCTGAGCGACGGAAACCACCTTTACCCCGAGCTTGTTGATATTTCTTGCGTGAAGCTGGGTCGGTTACGATAGCTTCCCAAGCATCAACTGGGTCAGCATGTTGTTGTCGAGCTGCTCGCCATAAATCAATTAATGTTCCACGTACATATGGATAGCGTACCCGAATTGGGCTGTAAACATACCAAGATGCAGAGATTCCTCGTTGACAACCTCTTGGTTCGTAAGGAGGTAAGGTCTTTTCTAACTTAGGATAATCAACATTCTGCATTTCCCAAGTAATAACTCCACACTTCACATAAACCCGCCAGGAACAACCACCAGTACAGTTCACTCCATGTGTACTGCGAACTACTTTGTCATACTGCCAGCGACTGCGATAAAATTGTTCCCAATGTCGTGTATCAGGGTTTACAATGTCTTGAATCCAACTCATATTTATTTCCCAACCATAGGGATACGAACCCCTTTAAAACGTTTAATCCAAATTAGACTTATTAAGATATATACTAAAATCAATCCTAAGAAGCCTATCCCAATGCCTTTAATAAGGAATTTTTCATTTATTTGCTGTTCAGTACGTCCATTAGTGCTTTTAAAATAAGCAATAAGGTGAGCTGCTTCACTTTCTGATATAGGTTTCTCAGAGAAGACTCCCCGCATGGTAGGGAAAGGTGTAGATAATAGTACTGATTTCAGACCAACATCACCACCATAACGTGAATGAACTTTCGTTAAATCAGGCCCTAAAGTACCACCACCCATACTACCAATTTCAGTATTCTGATGGCAAGTAATACAAGACGGAGCTCCATTAGCTAGAGCTTGACGACCTAAAAATAGATTTTTACCAGTTTCTATATCACCTTGAACTGGTGGTACAACTGGAGTTGGACTAGCTTCTTTTTCAGGTGCAGCTGCAGAATTTTCACCACTTTTACTTTCTATGTAAGCTAAAATAGCCTTAGCTTCAGTTTCAGTAATGCCCATCGGTGGCATTGGAATATTGTTGAATTCTTTTAATAATCCAGTTGCAATAACATCACCTTCAGCTAACATTTTATCAGGTTCTACTATCCATCGAACTAACCAAGCATTATCCCGTTTAGCATTTACACCTTTTAAATCAGGCCCAGCTAGTGGCCCACTGCCAATCGTATGGCAAGCAATACATTTTTGAAAAGCGGTTTCTCCTGCTTCAGAAGAAGCGGAGAAAGCTATTTGTGGCAATATTAAAAATATAGCCAAGGCATTAAGCCTAAAAACACTACTTATCATAAGCAGCACAACCTCCTTAAGAAATATGGTTCAAAATTCAAATATGGATATATAAAATTATCGTTAAAATTAAATAATTTTCTTCCGATTAAAACTAATAATTGATGTTATACAAATATATCATATTCCACATAATCTTTACTACCAGTTAATAACATGAATATACAAAATTATAAACTTAGTTAATATTGTTACTATGAATTAACCTAGTAATTTTAATGGTTTAAATTTATATAACACCAATTAAAGAGGAATTTACCAAATTATTATAGATATGATAATAAATTAAATAATGTTCAGAAAAATGTTTTAAATCAATTTTCCTAGTTCATTATGAAATTATATTAGAAATAATAAACAACTTATCTACCATTAAATAATATTTATAATTCTGAACATGCACTATCAGCAACGCCTAATTTTTTGCAATATTTTTGCATCGATTCTCTAGTATTACATTCTTTAGCTTTTTCCATTAGTCTTTCCAAAGCTATCCTTGTTTTAACTGCAGTTTCATTAGGATAACCATATAAAAAGTCGATTGCTATGTCTTTCGCCATTTGACAAACTTTAGGGTTACGCAATCTATCACATTCATATTGATACCCAACATAAGCCACTAAACGACGTTTCATGATAATGTGTAATCTAGCTGGAGAGCGTGCTAAACATTGTTCAGCTGCTCTTTCAGCCGCTACTCGACCATTTTTAACCGCTATTTTAGTTTCTAGAGGTAACATGCTATTTTGAGGTTTTGGCCAAATATATCCCATTTGACAAAGTAAACGACACCATTTTGGTCCACTATCTTTCTCAATTGCTTTAATATCAGTTATAGTCAATAATGGTGGCAATGGTCTCACTGGTAAACAAGCATCAATCGTTTGTTTAATAGAACTAAAGTTAGCAAGATAACCATCCATAGCCATTACTGGGCTAAAAATAACAAATAGGGAAATAAGAACCACTGCTTTAATTTTAGTCATGATTTCACTCCATATAAATTAAATAAATTGTAAATTGTGTATAAACTATAAATTCTAAAGAACAATTTGTTATATAATTGGTCTATATATCACAAATATTATTATTATAAATGTATTATAATAATTTTTGCAATAGGAACGAAGTTATATTTTTTCTTCAAACCAATAAATTAAGCTATGTCTTTCTATACAAAATCATTATTATTTTGATTTTAAATACATTAGTTTAATTATAACAATAGTTAAATTAATGATGGATAACAAAATTATATTTGGAATTATATTCATGGCTATTTTAATTAGTAGTTTTATTTTATCGTGGATCATGTATAGTTCTAAATCTATTGAGCCTGAACCTACTGAGCTTAAATCGCTTAAATCGCTTAAATCTGCCAATCTTATTTCAGCCCCAAAAAATATATCAAAACCAAAGATAGTAATTCCAAAACCTCCACCAAATGTATATTGGTCTGAGTTTAATGAAGTTTTATTGGATTTAGAACAAGAAAATATGTTGATTTTACATACAATTTCTCCAATCAAAACCAAGTCTGTAATACAACAAACTGCTATGAATATTAAAATTGTACCACAAGATATTAATTGGAGTAATGTAGGAAAAACTTTATTTGAATTAGAGCAGTTGCGTAAGGATATTATTGGTTTATTGCAAGAAAAATCAGTTCCAATTTCAGAATGACTATTCAAAATATGAAATATATTTGACGTAGGATATAATAAGTTTATGAATTACATTAAATAAGTTCAATTTACCTATTGATACAATTCATTCCTCATTGCATCCTACATGTATATTTTTTATAACAATAATTCTGTCCAAAAATTTTAATTGTTCATTTTACTTAAACGTTGCATTTTACTATATAAAGTAGTGCGATTTATTCCCAAAACCCGTGCTGCTTGGCTTAAATTACCATCGCTGATTTTTAAAGCTGCATTGATATAACGATGTTCCCAATCTAGCAATATTTCATCCAGAGAAAAACCGGTTTTATTTAATTGTTGGGAAATAGCCTGCTCATAATCAACATCATTAAGTTGAGTGGCAGTAAAATTAGTTTCTAATTCTTCTAATAAAGTTTCTTTTTTAATCGCTTGATTAGGATATTTTGCCCCAAGCCGAATCACTATATTTCGTAACTCTCTAACATTACCCGGAAAAGTATAAGCCTTCCAACTTTCTTTAGCATCTTTATCGAGTTGAACTAAAGTCCCCATCTCTGCATAGAAATTTTTAAAATGTTCCAATAATAATAATTTATCATCGTCACGTTCACTCAAAGATGGGACTTTAATTGCTAGAACACTCAAACGATGATATAAATCTCCTCGGAAATTTCCTTTCATTACTTCTTCACGTAAATCTCGATTACTCGCTGCAATAATTCTTGCTTCAGATTTACGCACTTTAGTTTCGCCTAAGCGATAATATTCCCCATTTTCTAAAACCCGCAACAATTTAGATTGCAAAGCTAATGGCATTTCACCAATTTCATCTAATATCAAACTGCCTTGGTTAGCCTCTTCAAAGAAACCAGATCGAGCAGTATTAGCACCAGTAAAAGCTCCTTTAGCATGACCAAATAATTGGGCTTCTAATAATTCAGTGGTAAAAGCCGCACAATTGACAATTAAACAAGGATTATCTGCCCGTTGACTCTGTTTGTGTAAACATTGAGCAATTAATTCTTTACCAGTGCCAGATTCTCCTAAAACCAAAACTGAAAATGGTGAATTAGCAAATTGTTTGATCTGAGTACGCAAAGTTTCCATTGCTGTACTTTGCCCAATTAAATCACATTCCTTTTTTTGTGGTTCTTTAGTTTTTAGTTTCTGCTCTGCTTCTAAAATCATGTTCTGATGTTTTAGCCGAGCTTTTAGTAGTTCCATATCACAAGGTTTAGGAATGAAATCTACTGCACCTAAAGTTAGAGCATGACGAACATTTTCTATTGCATCTTGACCAGATAAAATTAGAATTTTAATTGATGGATTAAAAGTAAGCAATTCTGAAACTAAAGTAAAACCTTCTTCTGGTGAATGTGGATTGGGCGGCAAACCTAAATCAACTAAAGCTAAATCTGGTAAAACTGGTATCGTATATAGTAAACGTTTGACTTCTTCTCTGGTAGCGACAATATGTACATTAAAACTATCTTTTAATACAAATGCTAAAGATTCGCTGATTAATGGATCATCATCAACTAACAATAAACTTGGTAAATTAGCCATAATATTCTAACTTTGATTTAATTGTAATCCTAAACGTTTCGTAATAGTTAAAGTCAATTCTGCTTGATTAAGAGTATAAAAATGTAATCCAGGAGCTCCGCCAGCTAACAAACGGCCACATAGATCAGTCATAACATCAATTCCAAATGCTTTTAATCCAGCTGCATCATTATCAAAATCTCTTAATCGCCATTGTAGCCAACGTGGAACTTCAGCCCCACAGATATTAGAGAATCTTACTAACTGTTCGTAATTACTAATTGGCATGATCCCTGGTATGATTGGAATATCAATTCCTTGAGCGGCACAGTCATCTAATAAACGAAAATAAGAGTCAGCATTATAGAAATATTGAGTAATAGCACTATTAGCCCCAGCTGCAACTTTTTGTTTAAAATAACTTATATCTTCTTTAGCATTACGAGATTCTGGGTGAAATTCTGGATAAGCAGCAACTTCAATATGAAAATGCGACCCAGTCTCAGTCCTGATAAATTCCACTAGCTCATTAGCATGATTCAATTCACCAATAGGGCCTGCCCAGCCAGACGGTTGATCACCACGCAAAGCTACTATTCTACGCACTCCATGTTTTTTATAAGTTTGTAATAATTGTAATACACCAGCACGAGTGCTACCTATACAAGATAAATGTGGTGCGGCTTCAATTTTAGATTCTTGTTGAATTTGGATTACAGTTTCAAGCGTTTTTTCTTGAGTTGAACCTCCAGCACCAAAGGTAACTGAATAATATTCTGGTTGTAACACTTGTAGTTTTTGACGTACTGAAACTAGGTTTGACATACCTTTTTCATTACGAGGTGGAAAAAACTCACAACTAACTGATAAAGCTGTCATAAAATTACCTGAACAATTATTAAAGAAAGATATTATACCCAATTAATGGTATTTGTTGAATTTATCCTTCCAGAAAATATGTCTTAAATTAAGACTATGAGATATTTTAGGACTGTTAAAACTTTGAACTAGTCAGGTCTATTTAAGTTCAAAGTTTTAATTAGAAATATTGCAAAATATTACAATTTAAGTTCTACAGTATGACCAGGTTTATTACTAGGATGATTATCATTAGTGAATACAGAACGGTCATTTTTTAATGCAACTACATCAAAAAAAGGCTGAAAACGTTCTTCTGAAATTTCAAACGCTTGCAAAAATTTTCCAAATAATTCCTGCTCTATTGCGGCAGCATCACCATCAGATAATGAAGAATCAAGTATATTAGTCAAAATACACATTTTTTGAGCATCAGTAAGAAGTGGGGATGCTTCAGTTAAAAAATGTTCTACTGAATTTTTTTGTTGATATCGAGAAGCCCGTTCTAAAAGTTTCCGATTATTAGCCCCAACTCCAATAGTTCCACCACTTTCTTCACCACCTAAAACAGCTAGTAATTGCCCAACTTCTTCATTTTCAATCTTACCATCAGCACCTATCATATAAATTAATGATGTTGCAAAAACAAAATGAGGAGTAATTTCCTCACTGTCACCGCTAAACATATCGAATAATCCCATTTATTACTTCTCCGTCAATAGTTATGTGAATGAAAAAAATATATTCTTAATGATACACTATTTTTAAACAATATTCATTACTAGAATATCATAAAACATGCGGATATTTTCGACAAATTCTATTGACTCATGACCTCTTGCATAACCATATTTAGTTTTTTTATACCATTCTGGTTGAGTTAATTTAGTCAAATGTTTTTTTACATCACGCCATAGATTTGGATTATCACCAAGTTCCAATGTGATTTTACGGGCATCTTGAACATGGCCTATCCCAATATTATAAGAGGCTAATGTGAACCAAACATGATCTTTTGGTTTAGTTATTTTTTTAGCAATACGCTGTTTTAAATTAACGAAATATTTAGTCCCGCCTTGAATACTTTCAAAAGGATCAGTTCTATCTTTAACTCCTACTTCTTTGGCAGTCATTTTAGTAAGCATCATTATTCCTTTAACCCCAGTTCCTGATACTGCTTTAGGGTTCCATTTAGATTCTTGATAGCCAATAGCAGCTAATAAACGCCAGTCTAAATTATATTTCTGTGCCATTGATTCAAAATATTTCTGATATAAAGGTAGACGTTCTTTCACATGCTTCAAAAAATTTCTAATATGTAGATAACTGAAATTTTTAACATTATCAGTATAACCATAATATTTTTCTACCAATTCAGTTAATATTCCATTTTTTTGTAATTTATTAATAAATTGAATAGCGGCTAAATACAAACTATTATCATCAGAATAAGGAAATGCCCAAGCTAAATATTGTTGATTAGGAAAAGTAAACCCGATTTTTAAGTCAGGATAAAATAGTCGCATACGCATAAATATATTAGAATCAAAAATTGCATATTTTATTTCTTTGTTCCAAACTTTTTTAGCCAATTCATTAGAATTAATATTAGAATATTCTTGCCAATTTAATTGTGGATGTTCTTGTTGCAAAGTTTGAAGTGCTTTTATTTTATGAGGTTCAGATATTATATTTAATTTATGCCCATAATTAAAACTTTTTAAATTAGTTGGTGGTTTCCTTACATTATTGCGGTAAATAAGTTGTTGAGTAATACTTTGGTAATGAGGAGTAAAACGAACTTTAGATTGGCGATCTTTCGTTACAACTAAACCAGCAGCAAAATGTACTGTATTATCTATGACTTTATTTAAAGAATTAGTATGACTATTAGTCTGGACAATATGTAATTTAACTCCTAACTCTGCTGCAAAGTGTTTGGCAAACTCATATTCAAATCCAGCTTTTTTACCATCTGGTCGTTTATAATAAGTTGTTATTCCTTTTTTAATAGCAACTTTTAACTCTCCATCATGCTTTATTTGGGTTAATATTGGATTATCTGGAGGATTATCTGGAGAATAAAATAAAGAAATAAAACCTAAGACAAGTGTCCCTAAAATATTCATAGTATTTATAATTGTTTAAAAATATGCTTGCTTACATGCTCCTTTCATGCCAATACAGGCTATGGAACATATTAATTTATGTACTTATAATGATAGTATATTCAATATAAATATGGTAATTTATATTGAGGAAAATTATTTTGAATTTATAATTGGTGGTCAATTCTTATAATTTTGTAATTCTATTATTTACATATTGATAAATTAAATCATATAGTTATTTTATAAAAATTAATTATTATTCTTATTCTTAAAATAAAAGCATGTTCTCATGAAAATTAGAATTTAGAAATATCTGAGATCATAGATTACTGATTTATACTAGAATTATAAAATATTCTAACACAATAAGTTCATTGACTTTATTTTAAAAAAAATTTAGCACAAATATCAATCTTTTAGTCATTTAATAAGGTGATATTAATATATAGCATTTTTCGATTAGATAAACTATAGCAATATGATTTATTTAAGAATTAAGTATTCATAATTAACAATAGTTAGGACAGTTTTAAGTAAGTAGATGAAATAAAGATGAGAATCCAATATGTGAGATAATAGAATTAGTGAAATAAAATCATCAAAAATCAGAAAGGATTATCAT
>DAOUSL010000272.1 GCA_030627235.1 Thioploca sp. | reverse complement strand
ATCAGGTGATTACGCAATGTGATGCAGTCGGGAATGTGAGTGCAACAGAAATCGGCGCAAAACGCATTTTGAATAATGCTTTCCATGAAACATTATTGGAATGTAATGATGATGAATATCGTGTGCGCTATTCGATTGATGATGGACCATCTCCTGTTTCTGCAGAGGAAGTAAAAAATTACATCGGTAAAATTCAACTTAAGCCCGTTACTTTAAGCAATGAAACCTTTGTCGAATGGGGTTCAACGTGGGAATCGTCTTCAGAAGAAGCGCGTGAGTTCTGTCATCAAATCTATATAGCTTTATTGAAATCACTTGCGCAGAACGCTGAAATTATTTAAATAATAACAAGAGAGATGTCAGTATGTAATAATTAAACAATGTTATTTAACCTAATTAATTATGCTAAATAACTTGTTTTAGGCTGGTTTTATTTTCTATAGTTAGATAGATTAATCTAAATATTCTTGAGAATCATGATGATAATGATTATTATTCTCAATGGCATGTTTTTTGCATAATAACTGATTTGGTTACAAGATTTATAATTGTTTAAGGTTATTATGCAAATAAAAAACAAGGTACTTTCAGCTCTTTTATACTTTCCATTAGTTGCACTTGCTGATCATGGTTCAGTTGGTTTAGGGGTAGGTTCAGCGGCGCCCATTTCTACGGAGTCTGGCTTAACATTACCTGAAAATAAATGGGCAATTGGTTACCGTAGTGAGTATATAAAATTTAATGAATTTTCTGATACTGAATTACAACATTTAAGAGAAGAAGGGCCGGATGCTGATTTACATAGTGTGAAATCTTTTTGGTCGCACTCTATTGCAGCTGCCTATGGTGTGACAGATGATTTTACAGTAGGGATAAGGTTACCTTATATTAGTCGTAGTAATATTCGTGAACCTGCGCATGGTCACGGACATGAAGAAGCTGAAGGTGCACATGGAGATGAGCCGGCCGATATTGAAAATTTAGGCCATGCTGATGGGCTAGGTGATGCTATATTTTATGGTCAATACCGCATTTTTCAACAAGAAAACTCGCATTTATCCGTATTATTAGGGGTTAAAACGCCAACAGGCGAAACTAAGTTTAAAACCTCTGATGGGGAAGTGTTAGAAACTGAATTTCAACCTGGATCGGGTTCTTGGGATGGTTTATTTGGGCTAGCATTTACCCAAAAAGTAGGCGACTTTTCTTTAGATACCAGTTTGGTTTATAGTTTAGTAACAGAAGGCTCTCAACAAACAGATTTAGGTGATGTTATTAGCTATAATGCGGCATTATCCTATCGTCTTATGGGTGGGGAAACTTTAAGTTATATCCCACCCAAATATGGATTCGATTTAGTTTTAGAAATGAATGGCGAGTGGCGAGATATGAAAAGAGTCGCTGCTGAATATGACAACAATTCAGGCGGTAATATTTTATACATTTCTCCAGGTATACGATTTATTGCACAAGATTTAGTCAGCTTTGCTGTTTCAGTTGGCTTGCCAGTGACAGATGGCTTTAATGGCGATCAAGTTAATCCTGATTATCGTATTATTGGTAATGTTAATTTTAATTTTTAATTGAGTAACTGGT
Organism: Thioploca sp.; assembly: GCA_030627235.1. Lineage (GTDB taxonomy): Bacteria > Pseudomonadota > Gammaproteobacteria > Beggiatoales > Beggiatoaceae > DRQV01. Next base: position 1,736 of record DAOUSL010000272.1, on the reverse strand, counting down.
AAATTAATGAATAAAAAAGTAAGTTCTTTTATTTTATTGTTTTTGGGTGCATTTGTTTTGCTGAATTTATCAGGGTGTCAAAGTACAGCCCCAATAAGCGGCAAAAATAGCCTTTCTGTTGGCATCAAAAATAATAGTTTAGCCGTTACATTTTCAGCCGATGGAACTTTATGGCGATTATTGCCTGCAAAAGAGTTTATGAGTGTTGATTATTCAAAAGATAAAGGACTTACTTATAGCCAAGCAGTACGAGTTAACCCGATAAAACAGAAAATTAATACATGGCCTGAAAACCTTCCAAGTATCAAGGTAACTAAAGCGGGGAGGATTATGGTGATGTATTATGCTGATGGTGAGCAGAAAGCGATGAGTTACTTTAGTTATTCTGATGATAACGGGCAATCATTTGCTCCTAGCCAGTTAATTAGCCATCATGCCAAAACAAGCATGAACTATATGACTGAAATGGTGTTAGATAAGCAAGATAATGTACATTTCTTTTGGCATGATCAGCGTGATGAAAGTATTGATGCCGAATTAGGCGCTAGTGTTTTATCGCTTTACCATGCAAAAATTGAAATAGGCTCTGAAAATAACATTAAGAATACACTCGTTAGTCATGCATTGTGTTCCTGTTGCCGTACGGCTATAAAATTTACACCAACGGGTCTACCTGTGATTTTTATGCGCATGGTTTTTGCCAATGGAACACGTGATCATGTGTTGCTAACAAAAAATAAGGTATCAGGGTGGAATTCACCTAGAAGAATTTCTGATGACCAATGGAATATTGAAGCTTGCCCTGAACATGGCCCTGCACTCGCAGTAGATGAGTTAGGAAGAAGTCACTTAGCTTGGTTTACTTTGGGTAAGCAACGGCAAGGTATTTTTTATGCGCAGACGGATGATTATGGAAAACAAGTATCTAAACCATTACCCTTGGGCAATTTAGATTATTTGCCTAGTCACCCTGATGTTATAGGTTTGGGTGAGGATATTATTTTAACGTGGACAGAATTTAATGGTACCAATACTGTTTTATACGTGCAAAAATCAGTTAATAGAGGTGAAACTTGGCAACCAGCTAAGCCACTTTTATCAAGTAAGTCCTCTGCAGGGCATGCAAAATTGTTAACCGATAACAAGCATATTTTTGTTTCATGGGTAACAAAACATCAAGGCCATCAAATGATTAAGGTGAAATAGTGAAGCAATTAAGAATAATTTTCAGCTTATGTTTACTTATATTAAGTACTAACGCTTTTGCGGACAAAGTAGAGATAAATTCATTTCAAATGGATTCTTATCAAACTATTTTAGAAAACAATAAGAATCAAGCTTTCGTATTAATAATTTGGTCAATCACATGCTCGTCTTGTTTAGCAGAAATGGCTATTATTCCTGAGATACAACAGCAAAATCCTAAATTAAAATTTGTAATGCTTTCAGTCGATGGGCCAGATTATTCTGATGAAATGCAAACGATTATTAAACAAAAGAAATTATCTAAGTTTGAGCATTGGGCTTTTGCTGAAGATAACTCTTCTGCATTACGTTATGCGATTGACAAACAATGGTATGGAGAGATCCCTAGAACTTATTTTTTTGATCAACAACATAAAAGAATAGGAATTAGTGGTGTGATTAACCATGAGCAGTATAATCAGTATCTTAATAAAATCAGCCTATAGAGGTTTCTATGTTAGAAAAAGGTCAAATAGCCCCCGCGTTTAGCT
>DAOUSL010000058.1 GCA_030627235.1 Thioploca sp. | reverse complement strand
TTCGTTGGGAACGAGATAATTCAAATTATCCATATAGTTGATATTACCAGTTAAATCAAGCATACTAGCTATAGTTATTCACATGTATAACCATTTCTTTTGAAGTTAATTAAAAATTGCCATAAAATTTAGGAAGCATTATGTCATTATCTCCAGAAAATAAAATTAAGAAGTTATTAGAGCAAGTTATAAATTTAATCGAAGAAAAATTTCCACCAACTGAAGCTAAACAAATTAAGAGTTTTGTCCAGCATTTTTTTAATGTGGTTACTCCAGAGGATATATTAACTCGTAAGCCGTATATATTTGATTGATAAATCACAATTTTATAGGGTGAATAAGTGATAGCATAATGCACCTTACAATCTAACTTAATTTTAGATGCCAACCTATCGGTGGCTCAATAATGGTGTTAGAGTTCATAAAACTTAAATATATAATCAGAAATAAATATGATGCATTATATATTACATACTAATTGCTTGTTGGAGAATAACTACATTTAATGGAAATTATTATAACCTTAATCACTGCTGTACTTAGCACGTAGGTTGGGCTGACGTAAGGAAGCCCAACAAAATTATATGTAAAATAAGATATTTGGTTTAAAAAAATGTGGGCAAGAGGGAAAGTTAATATTTATAGAATAATTCTGGGCTTCCTTGCTTCAGCCCAGCCTACGAGCTGGTTGCTACTTTTGCTAACTCTAAGAGTGATAATGAACTAATTATGATCATTTTTGTGAATATAGATCCAAAAAAGAGAGAAATTGCACGTAAAATTGCTCGTAATGAAACTCCAAAAATTGCAGCAATGATGTAAATTAAAAAAGGTGCGTCTTACGCACCATTTAAAAAATTATTTTATCTATTATTTTCCCCAATCCTCCATTTTTTCAAAAATAACATTCCTATCACCTATAAATTTAAGTAATAATTTTTTCAATTTATCATCTCCCAATTCTTCTAATTTACTTGCCATAGCAAATAATAAAAAATAATATGCCAAAATAAAGAATAAATGTTAAACTAAAAAAGATAAAAGAATTACCAAACGATATAGAATCGCTAATGAAAGCAGAAAATGCAAAGTTGTATATTTATTCGGTTCTTATGCAAGACTGTGTAACATCAGTTATTCAATAATTCATTTAACATTGACAAATTCTGTTACTTATTATGTATAAATATTTAAGTTTTTTATTCCTGATATATTGTTTACCGATTCAAGCTGAAAATTTACTAGAACTATATGAATTGGCTGAACAAAATGACCCGCAATTAAAAATTTCTAATTCAGAGCGTCTAATAACTGCACAACAAAAACCACAAGCTCAAGCTCCGCTATTACCACAAATATCATTGAATGCTAATGCAATAGAAAATTGGAACAAAAATTCTAGTTCTAATACTGAAAATTCTACTATTGGTTATAATGTTTCTTTGAGTTATGCTATTTATCGACGTAATTTAAATATTCAATTAGCACAGGTTGATGGCCAAATTAATCAAGCTGAAGCTAATTATGAAACTACTAAACAAGATTTAATTAAACGCTTGGCTGATAGTTATTTCGCAATATTAGCTTCCAGTGACAATGTTAAATTTGCTATTGGAGCTAAAAAAGCTTTTCAACAACAATTAAAAGATGCTACTCAACGTTTTGACGTTGGATTGATAGCAATTACTGATGTTCAAGAAGCTCAAGCTGGTTATGATATTGCTGTTGCTGATGTTATTGGAGCTCAGAATAGATTAGATAATTCTTTTGAGAGCTTACGTGCAATAACCGGTAGTTATCATTCGATATTAGCTGTTTTAAAACCTCAAGCTCCTATTATGGAACCTAATAACACTGATCTTGATGTTTGGACTGAAGTTGCTCTACAACAAAATCCACAAATATTAGCTATTCAACAAGCTTTAAAAGTCGCTACCCAAGAAATTGATAAACAACGAACAGCCAATTATCCTACTGTAGATTTAGTAGGTAATTATAATCATAGCGATTCTATTAGAGGTGATGATAGTCCACAAAGTAATAATGTATTAGGTGCTAGTGTAGGCTTACAGCTTCAATATTCTTTATATTCTGGAGGTTTGGTTCAAGCTAAAATTAAAACAGCCCAACAACAACGAATTCAAACTTTAGAACGTTTAGAATTACAACGACGTATAGTGCAAATGCAAACTAGACAAGCATTTTTAAATTTATTATCTAATATAAGTAAAATAAAAGCTCTAAAACAAGCATTAAAATCCACCAAAACTGCGTTAAAAGCTATTCAAACTGGGTTTGATTTAGGAACTCGTACTTCGGTTGATGTAGTCAATGCTCAACGAGATTTACTACGAGCTCAAAATAATCATTCTACTGCTCGTTATGATTATGTAATCAGTACCTTACAATTAAAAAAAGCGGTTGGTATGCTAAGTTTAGAAGATTTAAAAATAGTAAATAGTTGGTTAGTGCAAGAATGATTTTTCCGTAATAATGAACGTGCTTTTTGTAGGATGTAATGAGTTTACGAATTACATCTTTCGATGTCGAATTAACACGATTGATGCAATTCATTCTTCATTGCATCCTACATTATATATCTTAGGAAAAATGTCTATTAAGTTAAGCAAAATTTTGTTTGTCATAATCAAGTTTTACCATTTGTAAAATGCCTACCAAACATTTAACAATCCGTTAAATCTACTTGACAAATACAAAATAATAGCTTCTAATCTTTAAGGTTGGTAGGGATATTTTATATCCTGAATAAGACTAGTTTAATAATAAACACTTTTGGAGTAATTATAATGTTATTTGGTAATTGTGGCAGGAATGTTTGGCATGTTGTTTTTGTTGTGGGTTTGATGGCGATGGGGCGTGGTGTTTGGGCTGATTTGGATGATGGAGATATTATCGAAAAGGATTTTAATGTTTCTTGTACAAATAGTAGTACAGGTCAGCTTTGTGATACACATTATTATATACCTATTGAAATTAATGTTCCTTCTTACTTTAAAGCAAAGTATATAGTTCCAACAGGACATTGTTCACCAGTAAAAATTCATTTTTTTGTTGATGGCAAATCAGTCAATACTTCTAACTTTTTAGGTTGGAATGGAGCAACAAACGAATTTAAGGAATTAGATTTGGAAACAACATTCCTTGATTTAGGGTATTTACCGTCAGGTTCTCACATAGTAAGTATTCAAGCGGAAGGGCAAACTGGTGGTTGTAATAACAGTGGTAGAGTAAATTCGTGGGGCGGTACTTTAATTTTAAAATCTTCTTTTTGCCAACTCTATGGTGTCCACGATGAAGGATTAAACAACAGCCAATTCCTCACTATTTCCCCTGAAACATTTGAAGTTAAAGCTCTTGGAAAAATGAAAAAAGCTCATGATATTGAAGCTCTTGATATTCATCCACAAACAGGTGAATTATTTGCTGCTTCTGGAAATGATACCAATATCAAAGGTCATCTCTATCAACTAAATAGCAATACTGGTGAACTTACATCAATTGGTTCAACTGGTTTTAAAGAAATTGATGGTTTATCATTCCATCCCGATGGTACTTTATGGGGTTGGGCAACTGGAGCTGGACTTGTAACTATTGATATTGCCACTGGGAAAGCTAGTTTAGTTACTGCCTATTCTGGTGAAGTTGAAGATTTAACATGGAATACCGCCGGAACTATGCTATTTGGGGTAGAAAATATCCGTAATAATCCAGATTCAGGAGTTAAATTATTAGCTTATGATGGAAGTACTCTCACTACAGTTTGTGCAGAACTCACTCAATCATTAGAAATTGAAGCTTTGGATGCCTTGCCAGATGATACTTTAATCTTTGGCCTACATGGTAAAAATAGCTTGCCTATTGGTGTAATAGATGTAAACACCTGTCAAATCACAGCTTCCACTGAAATTGCAACTGGTTACGATGATGTAGAAGGGATTGCTTGGCCTATGAAAGGTTGTAATAGTACACCATCCACTTGTTCTGGCGTAGAAGTTACTGGAGTTCTTACAAATGAAGGAGTAGAATGCCAAGCATTGCGTAGTAATAGCGGTCAACTTTACACGCTCTCAAGTAACAATCTTAATGGTTTTAAAATTGGAGATTCGGTAAAAGTATGTGGAAAGAAAGCAGAAATTTCATTTTGTATGCAAGGTAGTACAATAAGTGTTGATACAATAGTTCCATATACGCCATAAATTGAGGTCTGGCAGAAGGAAAACTGTCATTCCCGTGAAAACTGGAATCTAGAATCTCTGGATACCCATCCCCACTTTCGTAAGGACATGCTTTCGTCAATACTATTAAGTTAAGGAAGTTTTCGGAGTCCAAAGCGTTAGCTTTGTAAATATTTAATTCCAATATCAAAGCTGAAGCTTTGAACTCCATAATCCTCATTCTCTTAACTTAATAGCGTTTATCGTTATAAGGTACAAGGTTTCGGGAAATCCGCTACGCTCCATTCCCGAAACAAATAGTACTGCACTCGATCGGGAAACCCTATAAATGTAGGATGCAGAATGAATTGCATCAGTCGTGTTAATGTGACTAAAGATGTAATTCGTATTCTCATTACATCCTACATAAGGCCATAAGTTATGCGGTCAGTTGTTGCTAGCCATACATGCCTATACTTTCGTTATTTAAGAAGGAAGTAATATTATCCTAATGTCTGTTATCTTGGACAACATCATTATAAAGATATAAACCCCCTATCAAAAATCCTCCCAGCCCCCATGATTTTCAGTAGGTATGATAGTTTTTGGTATAGTATTACTTAATTGCTTAATTTTAGGTGCTTCTTCTATATCACCAACATAAAAAAATGCTATTTGTCCTTCTAATTTATGAGCTTGTTCTTTCATCAATGTACCAGTTGATGATGCTTCACTAGCCAAAGCTGCATTTTGTTGAGTCATATCATCCATTTGAGCAACAGCCATATTTATTTGATGGATGCCAGAAGATTGCTCTCTAGTAGCAGAAGCGATATCAGAGATAATATCACTCACCTGTTTATTAGCAGCAACAATTTTATCTAAAATTTTACCAGATCGATTCACTAATTTAGTGCCTTCTTTAACTTTAATCGCACTGTCTTTAATCAAATCTTTAATTTCTTTAGCAGCAGTAGCACTACGTTGGGCTAAGTTTCTTACTTCTGATGCTACCACTGCAAAACCTCGGCCTTGACCTCCAGCATGAGCTGCTTCTACAGCGGCATTTAAGGATAATAAGTTAGTTTGGAAAGCAATTTCATCAATAACTACAATGATATCAGATATTTTTTTACTACTTTCATTTATTGCATCCATAGCTTGAATAGTTGAATTAACAATCTTGCCACCGTCTTTAGCTCTTTGTTTGGCTTTATTAGCTAATTCAACTGCTTGAGCAGAATTAGTTGCATTTTGTTGTACTGTGGCAGTCATTTGCTGCATACTGGAAGCAGTTTCTTCTAGGGAAGCAGCTTGTGATTCAGTGCGTTTGCTAAGGCTTAAATTGCTTTGTGAAATTCTATCAGCAACTTCATTAACCATTTTGGCAGTTTGTAACATTGAAGTCATAACTTCGGTTAGTTTAGTTACTGTAGCATTAATATCATTTTTCAGTTGGTCAAATACACCCACATATTCAGTTTCAATCTTTTTAGTTAAATCTCCTTCCGATAAGGCAGAAATAATATTGGTTATATCTTCAATAACAGATTGATTAAAACTCATAATTTCGTTGATACGAGTCGCAAATATTTTAAAGAAACCATCCTTGTCTGCCAAACTGATACGAGGTGTAAAATCACCAATAGATGCTGCTTTAATTACATTATTTATTTCTTTTTCAGTTTCCACTTCAACCGTACGATCATTAAATTCAATAATAACTCCAATCTTTTCACCAGAATCATTAATAACAGAAGTAATAATATGATCTAAAGTCATATTATCGATAGAAATTCTGGTACGATGCGAACCTTTAATACGTTCTAATGTTTGCAGTTTGCTATCATAATCATCTTCATGATAAAAGGTAAAATTAGAACCTTGGATTTTATTAGCATCAAAATTAGGAATTTTTTGTTGAATAATAGCTTCGTATTTAGTAAATAAATGTTGAGCAGCCTTATTAATATAAATTATGTTGTAATTATTATCAGTAATTAAAATATTAGTGGTGGCTCTATCCAAGGCTTGATTGATTCTAAATGCTGTTTTAGCTTCTAATGTTAGCTTATCGTTCGCTTTGGCTAACTTGTTTTCTATATTTTTGACAAATACATAAAAAAATCTTAGTAATCCTATACCTATAACAAATGAAATTGTAATTAATACGATTAATAAGGTTCGTAAGACAGCTTCTTGTGCAGAAATATCATCTAATACAATAATATCCCCTACTTCACGCTTACTGGCATCAATAAGTGGAATCAGCATACTGTTATAGTGTTTATCATTAAAGTTAAATTTAGTATTAGCTTCAATATGTTTATGTGTAGAATGCAAATTTTCTATAGATTGTTTAATTTCAGTTGGGATAGAATCAAGAGTTTTATCAATAATTACAATATCATTAAATAATTCCCAATTGCCATGACGTTCCAACATTTTTAAACCTTCTTCCCAATATTTGCGATTTAAAAATGATTTATTTATTGTGAACAGCAATTCTACATTTAAGATTTCTTTAATCGCAACTGTAACATGTTCAATTTCTTTACCAAGTTCCAGATAACCAATAAGTTCGTTGTTGACATACCAAGGATAAACCAAACGCAGAGTAAAAGTACCAAATTTACCTAATTCTATACCATAAGATGGAGCTTTATTTTTAGCAGCATCGGCTAAAGTAAAACGAGGAATTGAGTCGCTATGGCGTTTAGGATTATGCACTCGCAAGAAACAAACTTTATCCAAATCAATGAAATAAAAATGGGTAACTTGATGCTTCTTATTCATAGTATTAAAAAATGGCATCGCATCTTTTAGTAAAGCTTCCCTATTTTTAGTTTTATAAGCTTCTTGTAAATGTGAATTAAGCTGTAGTAAGTCAATTTGACTTTCTAAAATTTTTGCTTCTTCATCCAATTTCATATTAAATAATTGTTGGACTCTTTCGGTATGACTGATGATTTCTTCGTTGATATGATTAAACTGTTGCCAATAGATAATAGCAACGGAAATTATTAATAATGCTAATAATGTAGAACTGAATATGAAGAATATACGTTTAGCCATTTTGGTAAAAAATATTGTTATTTAACAGGATAGTGAATATTTCAATATTATAGCATAAACTTTTAATGTACAGCATCCTATAAATTTAGTGAAGACAAATTTTATATGTTAGTATATAAATAATGTATGAAAAATTGATATTACTTTATACTATGAATTAATTATTATTAATACGTAAGTCCTATAATTTTTCTAAATTTCCCTCCTGCTATACTTAATATATCATGAATTTACAAACAAAATTATTACGCTATATCGTTGCCATAATACTTGTTGGTTTTGCTATGAGCTTACGAATTTGGCCCTTAGATGGTTTGGAGGTACGTATCCCTTGGGTAACATTCTATCCAGCAGTTATGGCTGCTGCTCTATATGGTGGTTTTTCCACTGGTATATTATCTACATTTCTTTCTATTATGGCAGTGTTATTTTGGTCACCAACTGGCGAACCATTTATTGATGATCCAGGTGATTGGCTAGGGATAGCTGTTTTTTCCTTCAATGGCATATTAATATCTCTTATGAGTGGAGCAATGTTTAGAGCCAAAGAACGAGCAACTGTAGCTAAAGAACAAGCCGAAATAGCTAAATCCCAAGCTGAAACAGCTAACCAATCCAAAAGTGAATTTCTATCTAATATGAGCCATGAACTACGAACTCCATTGAATGGAATTTTAGGTTATGCTCAAATACTTAAACGGAATAAAAAGCTTACTACAATGCAACGAGATGGTCTCAATGTTATTGATGATAGTGGAAGACATTTACTAACGCTTATCAATGATATTTTAGATATGTCTAAGATTGAAGCTGGTAAGATGGAACTATATGTTTCTTCGGTTAATTTACAAACTTTTTTAGATGGTATTGGTGGAGTGATCCAGATGCGTGCCGAAGAAAGAAATGTATTTTTTAAATTTGAGGCTCCTAAAAATTTGCCAATAGGAATAAGTATGGATGAAAAAAGATTACGTCAAATTCTTATAAATTTGTTGGGAAATGCAATAAAATTCACTCACCAAGGACAAGTAACTTTACGAGTAACTCCCATTGGTTTAGTACAGACGAAGGATGATTTACAACAACAAATTTTACGGTTTGAGGTAGAAGATACTGGAGTTGGGATGTCTCCAGAAGAATTAAGCAATATATTTTTGGCTTTTGAACAAGTTGGCGATAAAAAAGCCCGGCAAGCTGGTACTGGATTAGGATTAGCAATTAGTCGTCGGTTGGTAGAATTAATGGATGGCGAATTACAAGTAAAAAGTGAACAAGGTAAAGGTTCAATTTTTTGGTTTGAGAGCATATTTCCGATAGTTGAGGTGTCTGGTCAAAATGAAGAAGCTATTAAATCAGTGATTGGTTATAAAGGAGAAAGACTCACTTTATTAGTGGTAGATGATAAGCGAGAAAATCGATTAGTAATGATTGGTATGTTAGAACCATTAGGATTTAAAATTGTTCTTGCTGAAAATGGACAAGAGGAAATAGATAAAGCTCAAGAGCTGCAACCAGATTTAATTTTAACCGACTTGATAATGCCAATTAAAACTGGATTTGAAGCGGTAGCAGAGATAAGGCAAATACCAGCTGTAAAAGATATTCCAATTATAGCTGTATCGGCAAGTGTATTTTCTGATGATCAAAATAAAAGCCAAATTGCTGGATGTAATGCCTTTATTCCTAAACCAGTAGATGAACAAAAATTGTTATCTTTAATACAAACTCAATTACAATTGGAGTGGATTCATGAAGAAGAAGAGGAAATAAGTGATACCGAGTCTCAAGCAATTGATGAAAAATTACCTTTGATTGCTCCTCCGAATGATGAGCTTGAAATATTGTATGAACTAGCAATGTTAGGAAGTATGCGAGATATTCGAGAACGAGCTTTACAACTAGAGGAATTAGATGAAAAATATATTTCATTTGCTAGAAAACTCCAGAGTTTAGCCAAAGGTTTTGAAGATGAGAAAATTGTAGCTCTAGTTGAACAATATTTGAAGGAACAATAATGAACACTGAAACAGTCGCAACAAAATCATTTCAGATAACTGGACATACTATTCTTATTATTGAAGATAATCCTAATAATTTAGGTGTGATCGTGGATTATTTGGAAGAAATGGGTCTAAAAGTTGTGGTGGCTCGTAATGGTGAAATGGGGTTAAAACGAGTTAAAATTGCCAATCCCGACATTATTTTATTGGATGTTATGATGCCTGGTATAGATGGTTTTGAAACCTGTCGTCGTTTAAAATCTGATGAAACAGTTAAAGAGATTCCGGTAATTTTTATGACTGCTTTGGATGATCCAGAAGATAAGCTAAAAGGTTTTGAAGTTGGTGGTGTAGATTATATTACTAAACCAATTCAACAAGAAGAAGTTTTAGCACGTTTAACCACACATTTGCGCATTCGAGATTTGACTTTAAATTTAAGTTATAAAGTGGAAGAATTAACTAAGATTCGTGAAGAATTGGTACAAAGTGAAAAAATAGCCTCACTTGGAAGACTAGTAGCTGGTTTTGCTCATGAATTAAATACACCTTTGGGTGTGGCTGTTGGCAGTGCTTCAACTTTGCAGAGAGAAGTTAAAAAAATCAATGTATTAATGGAACAGGAAGAAATAGATGTAGATGAACTATTATCTGCATTAAACACCATTGATAAAGGTTTTGATTTAACTTTATCTAATTTAGAACGAGCTGCCAATTTAGTCACCAGTTTTAAGCGTACTGCTGTAGATCAAACATCTGATGAAATTAGAAAATTCAACGTTTATGAAGTAGTTAGTGATACGATTAACATATTACATAGTCACTTCAAAAAAACTGATATTAATATTAAAATTAACTGTCCAAACAATCTCACTATAAGCAGTTTACCCGGTGCATTAGAACAAATTTTGACTAATTTACTCATGAATAGCTTAGTGCATGGTTTTAATGATGGAAAAAGTACTGGATTAATTAATATTAAGGTACAACATGATCAACAGCTGTTATATTTGGAATATTCAGATACAGGCAAGGGTATTGCGCAAGAAAATTTGGCTAAAATATTTGAACCGTTTTTTACTACTAACCGTGCTTATGGAGGCAGTGGATTAGGGATGTATATTTGTTATAATCTTGTTACTACCCAACTACATGGCAAAATTAGTTGTGAAAGTAATTTTGGTAAAGGAACCGCATTTAAAATTAATTTTCCAGTTATAGGTATTAACTGATGTTACATAGAATGCTCCTAAGTAACGAGTGTGTAATTGGTAACTTTAATTAACCTTTAAATATTATAAATCAATATATTTGATGTACTTCGTGATTCCAATATATCTTATTGAGCTAGATAATTATAACAATTTTTTACTACAAAGCTATTAGATTTAAAACTTTAAGGAAAATAAATGAAATTTGTTCGAAAGAAACAAAATGGTAGTACTATTGAAATAAAAACAACTGAAAAAAAAGCTAAAGTAAAATCAATACCTTGGAAAATATTAATTGTTGATGATGAAAATGATATTCATATCATGACTAAATTAGCATTGAAAGACTTTCATTTTGCAAATCGAGACTTACAAATTTTTCAAGCTATGTCTGGCATCGAAGCACGGGAGATTTTAAAGACAGAATCAGATATTGCAGTAGCTCTTATTGATGTGGTTATGGAAACTGATGATGCTGGCTTGCAATTAATAAATTTTATTCGTAATAATCTTAAATATCATTTAATTAGGCTAATTATTCGTACAGGTCAACCTGGGATGGCTCCAGAAAGAGAAGTTATAGAACAATATGATATTGATGATTATAAAAGCAAAACTGAATTAAAAGCCGATAAACTTTGCACTACCATGCGTGTCGCTATAAAATCATATCGTGATCTTATCACCCTTGATTCTAACCGCAAAGCCTTAAAACAAATTTTGCAAGCTGTGCCAGAGTTTCATAATTCTCAATCTCTACGGCAGTTTTTTAATGGCGTATTGATTCAACTGATTGGTTTATGTAATTTGGGAGACAATAGTCTAATTTCTACTGTTAATAGTGGTCTTGTGATTACAGCTGATGAGAAACAAAAAGTTACTGTCCAATCTGGTATTGGTCGTTTTGTCTCAAATAATGAAGAAGAAATTGAAAAAATTCGACAAATTTGTTTAGAGCAAATTGTAGGTAAAATAAGTAATCAGGTATTACCACCAGATGCACTGTTAATTCCGCTTGAAATTAAGAAAAAATTAATAGGTTTTATTTACTTAGAAAATGCTAAACATCTAAATCCGGCTGACTTAGATCTTATTAATATTATGGCTCAACAATGTTCTAGTGCGTTGGAAAATTTACAGCTTTATCTCGATCTGACAGAAGCTAACCAAAATACTTTGAAAATGTTAAAAACATCTGAACAGGCATGTACAGATGCTGAACTAGCCCGTCAACAAGCTGAAACCGCTAACCAAGCTAAAAGTCAATTTTTAGCTAACATGAGTCATGAGTTACGAACACCTTTAAACGCTATAATAGGATATAGCGAAATGTTACAAGAAACGACAACAGATTTTGAAAAAAATAATTTTATTCATGATTTACAAAAAATTGAAATGTCTGGAAAACATTTATTAGGACTTATTAATGATGTACTAGATTTATCCAAAATTGAAGCAGGTAAGATGGAAGTATTTTTGGAAACGTTTTCATTAGATGCTATGCTTGATGAAGTTATCTCCACCGTTAAACCATTAATTAAAATAAAAGAAAATAATTTAACTATAGTTTATGATGGTAATTTAGGTAAAATGCATACTGATATCACTAAATTGCGTCAGATGCTATTAAATTTAATAAGTAATGCGACAAAATTTACCGAAAAAGGCATCATTAGTCTTGAGGTAAAACGTGATGATGAGTGGATAACTTTTTGTGTAATTGATAATGGCATAGGAATGACTGTTGAACAAAAAGAAAAATTGTTTCAACCATTTACGCAGGGAGATTCTTCAATGACTCGCCGTTACGGTGGTACCGGCTTGGGACTTGCTATTACTAGAAAATTTTCACAAATGGTCGGTGGTACTCTTTGGGTTGAAAGTGAATTCGGTTATGGTAGCACTTTTGTACTTTCGTTACCAATAACTGCTAAAACACCAGAAATCCAAGTAGAAACTATATTAAAAAAAGAAGCTGTTATTTTAGTCGTTGATGATGATGTGATTATTCGAAAATTATTCAAAGATACATTAAGTCAATTAGGTTATGCCATTGCTGTTGCTATAGATGGCAATCAAGGTATTGAATTAGCAAAAAAACTTATCCCTGATTGTATTTTGCTTGACGTAAATATGCCAAATAAAAATGGCTGGCAAGTTCTATCAACACTAAAAAATGATCCAAAGCTAACTTCCATCCCAATTATTATGATGTCAATGAATGTTGATAAACATAAAAGTCATGAGATGGGGGCGATGGATTGTCTTGATAAAACTATGCCACACAGTCAATTGCCTATTATGCTAAAACAGCATTGCATTGGCGAACCTATAGAACACTGCCATTAAGTTAAAGAATGTAAATTTTCTCAGTAGTTTCAAATAATTAATTTGATACCTTGCGTAACTTCAGTTAAATAACACAGAATGGATAATATTACTCAGAGCAAGCTAGCTTAGAATGCTTTTGAGAAACAATTAGGATTTTATAAAACCCAGAACTAAACCTTCCAAGTTTTAAAGTCAAATTTTGGAGATTATTAAATCCTCATTCCTTAGTAAAAACTATAGAAGTAACAAAAGCCCCAAGTCCATGATAATGCGATGATTGTGTTATGAAATCAAGTTAGGATTAGTTAGAATTTATGATTATTTGGTGGGCAACAATAAACAGTGTTGGACACGTTACCCGACTGGATTCAAATTAGTTTTATAAATTTGTAGGATCGGTGGAGCAAAGCGTAAGTAACCGACCATTATGATGTAAGCAAACACATAAATTATTGATTGGATTTTGGTCGGTTTCATTGCATTGCACCGACCCTACATGGCTTACGAGTTAAATTTTACATCCAGTGGAATTTATTGTTAGGCTTTTAATACCTATAAAATATACAGTCTAACAATGCAACCCTTCCATTCCATATTTCTTTATCAATACCATCTTCAGGTGAGCTTTTAGACCACCATACAGAATCATGAATTCTTGAAATCAATTCATCCCAATAACGTTCATAAGTCATTCCTGTGATATTGATACCAAAATCTCTACACATAAGTGGTTTATTTTTAGCATTAATACATACAAAAAAATCTGGGCGTTTCATTGCTAATAATCTACTTGCTGTACCAATAGGCATACTTACTAACGGTAATGCCTCTCTATATTCTTCAATAAAACTCATATAATCAGTTCTAGAGATGTCAGATGTAAGTGGAATTTTATTTAATGCCCTTGATATATGAATATTATTCATGTTGATAGCACTATGAAAATGCCCCGATCCACTCATGCCACCAAACCAACCTTCATTTTCATATAAGTTATTTGGTAAGCCAGCAATTATTTTTCGTAGGTCACGAGGCATTTTTTGAAAACTACTATAGTCTTTAAACCCATTTTTTATAATCTCTAGTAATTCTAAACGCGTATCTATTTCATCAGCTGGATTTTCTTTTATTTTTATAATAAAATCTTCCCATTTCATACTCATAATCTCACTATTTATTGGTGATTTGCTTCCTGTTTTTCCTCCATATATAGCAGATAAGTCATCTCTATTCTTTCTTTTCTGCTTCCAAATATTTCGATAAGCAATATAGTCATTTTCAGAAATAGAACTAGCTTTAGAAAAATATCTATTTATATTTTCTAGCAAAGAATTTTTAGTAGTTTTAGCGTTAGAATCTCTATTGGATAAGTGGATACTTATTTCTTGATTAACTGTTAAAGCTCCCGTAGTCATATTGGCACTACCAATAATTGCCTCCCACTCATTTCCTTTTGTGAATAAGTATATTTTTGGATGAAAAACCCCTGCTGGTTGAGTTATAAAGTGTACTATATCACTATCAATAAATTCCTTGAGAACCTGTGGGTCTGTTTGGTAAAAATGAGTTCCTATAGTAGAAACTGTTATTTTTTTCTTATTATTAATTAAAGCTTCAAATACTCTAGTTTTTGCAGAAGCCCATGCTACCGAAATATAAATATCATCGTATTTATTGATACATTCCAGAAGTGTTTTTTCAAATAACTTATTACTACTAATTACTCTCATAATATTTTTACTATTCCTATTTTTTTAGCCTAATGAAGTGGAGCAGCGCCTATAACACCATTCTTGAGCCGCCGATAGGTCGGCCTCCAAGATTTAGTTAGAACTTATTTTAATTTTTTCTAAAATCTTTGTGAGTTGTTTATAGGATGTAACTAGTTCAGTATCAATTGAAAATATTAAATTATTAAGCCATTTAGCTCTTGTCTCTTGGATAAAAGCATTATGCTCTTCTTCATTGTAACCTTTAGTATCAAGAATTTCTAACTTTTCTCGAAATTGTTTAGCTATTTGAATATAAATACCATGATTATTTTTATTTTTTCTATCAGGTAAAGTATTAATGGCTATATTTAATTCTTTATAATAATCTCCCCCAATATTTCTTAAAGACAATAGGTTTTCTTCTATAAAAACTCTATAAATTTCAACTTCTAAATCTTTATCAAGCATAGAAGCAATTTTCAATAAAATATAGAGTTCAGCCCAAGTACCTCCATATTTTCCTTTTTTTGACTGAATCAAAGTTGGGAACTGTTTTATTAACTCGCCATATTGGATTTTCCCTTCAGCTGTTTTAAATTCTTTCAATTTTCCATAATCAGACTGAATTTTAATAAAGTTTGATTTATAATCTGATGATTTATCTAGATTAAAATCATTGGTAGAACAGGAGTTTTTTAAATGTGGCGAATCGCCACAATTAGAATTTCTTAATAATTGGGTATGTCTTGAGATAATAAATTCCCATAGATATTGCTTTCTTAAAATCTCTTTGAGAGCTATAGTTTCGAGATTTTTTGCCTTTCTATTTCTATTACCCATTTCCAAAACTTGAGATACTTTACCCATCATTGTTTTATGACCAATTTCTAAAATTCCAAAATTTCCTATTTTTACAGTCATTATTTGATTAGTGTTCATTTTAGGTCTATCTCTAAAGATAAAGTTAGAATTATATCGAATAACCCTAAAATTATATTCTATCAAATTCACTTTGAACTATCAAACGTAGATAAATGATTAACAGTAAATAGATAGTGCAAGTTAAATTATTTATATTGAAGACAATTGAGGATTTATAAAAATAAATGTTGACCTATCGATCAGTCTGGGTAATACTAAGTTTGATTTTAAATTCAAAAGGAGAGTGAAACATGGTTACCAAAAAAATTCAAACAGAACAAACCAGACAGCAATTTTTTTTAGCAGGATTTCAAGTATTAAAAGAAAAAGGGGTGAAGAGACTAACTACAACACAAATGTTTGATACGCAGGTAAAACAAGAACAACCAAAAACCCTAGTTGGATTTTTAGAAAACTCCGCAAATACCACCCTTAAAATGATGGATGAAACTCCTGAATTTATGATAGCCATCTACTATTTTATTGATTTTTCTAGGTTTAATGAGACCTATACCATACGCTTGCAGAATCTCGTTATGAACAGTTCCAAAGAATGGGTTGACGATCTTTCTGGTTATTTACCCCATAACTTTCCTGAAGAAAGAAAGGAAATACTTGTCTATATGTTAGACGCTTTTTTTACTAGATTGGGAACTCAATACCTAATTTTGCAAGATCAAGAATTATACTTAAAAATCTCAACTGAATTCATTAACATGATCGTGAACTTCATTGAAGGGAATCAAAAATGAAAAGAAGCAACTTACTCAACCCAATTTTACAAAAATTAACCCATATGTTTGAGGCCACACCTGCGACATTACGCCCCTGGCGATGGGTCATCATTGGATTTTATTTGGTATCTACGATCTTTATGGGTTACGGGATGTCCGAAAAATTAAAAATGGATATTACCATAGAATCATGGTTTGAAAAAGGAGACCCTGCAAAGGTTGCCTTGGATACGTTCCGCCAAGAATTTGGCAGTGATGATGGTCTCTATGTCGTTTACCGCCCTTTAGATGGAGATGTTTTTTCTTATGATTCCCTGAAGTTAATTCATGAGTTAAGCGACGAACTGCTCAATCCTCCTAGCCACTTGATCTTTGAAGACGAAGTAAATCTGGCTCACATAAAAAAGGTCACCTCTCTGACCAATAGTCGCTATCAGGTGGTCAAGGGAGATGATTTGATATCCAACCAGATGGTGGTTAAAGAGGTTCCAAAATCCAAAGAAAAATTAGAAAACCTTCGTGCCATTGCAACGACTCAAGAGAGTATGGTCGGGGCATTGTTTTCCAACGACTATCAATACGGGGCATTTCAAATAAAAACAGATTTTGGTGCTATTGCGATAGGAGAGATAGAAGAACAAGCCTTTGACCCTTTAGCAGAAGATACAAACGATGAATTTGATTTAACGGATGACTCATTTTTTGATGTAAACTTGAGTTATGAAACTGAAAAAATTGAGTTTTTAAAGACGGAAGTTACCGAATACGCCGGCTTCATGAATGACCTGAAATTAATTTTAGATCAGCCAAAATATAAGTCTCAATTTGAATTTTATTCTGTTGGCAATCCTCCTATGATGGCTTGGGCGATGAAGTCCATTGAGGAAGCAGGAATCCTTATGATCATTATGTTACTGGTGATCATTGGTTTATTGTGGACATTACTGAAGTCATTTAGTGCCGTTGTTTGGCCTATTGTCATGATTTTGGTCAATCTTTGCTGGACGATAGGTGTCGTATCTTGGGCTGGGATCGAAGTTTCTACATTAATTTCTTTGACAGCAATGTTGATGATCACCGTTGGCGTAGCAAATAGTGTTCATGTCATGAGTACCTATTTGATCAACCGCCGAGAAGGATTAGACCATAAGGTTTCTCTAACTCTAACCTATAGAAAAACAGGCATCCCAATTTTAATCACCAGTATCACCACGATGGCAGGGATGTTAGCACTTTCAACAACAGGTATGAATCAATTTGTTACGTTTGGGATTATGTCTGCCGCTGGCGTAGGTATGGCTTGGTTTTTAAACTGGACATTGCTACCCGTATGTATGGATCTTTGGCATCCTTTTGCTAATAAATCAGCGAAAGATGAACATGTCCCACAGGGTCGCCTCAGTTGGTTTGTGAGTTCCGGATGGATTCAACCCTTGCTGAACAAAATCCCGGGTTGGGTAGCTCCTCGGCCTATCCCTATTGCTGTCATTTTCATTTTAGTATTAGGGATTTTCGTTTATGGTGCTTCCATCGTAAAGGTTGATACCAATATGGTTGAATTGACAAATGAGGGCAGCGAAATGCGCGTTGCATACGAGTTGGTTGATGATAAGATGATGGGAGCACAAAGCATGGAAGTTATGCTCGATCTAGGAAAATTTGATGCTCTCAATGATCCTCTAGTTTTAGCTGCGATTGACCAATTGGAGCAACGTTTAACAAGCGATTATAATCAATATGTTACCAAGACATTTTCCCTTGCTAGGATTGTAAAGGAAACCAACAAAACGATGAATCAGGATGATAAAGATTTTTACAAACTGCCTACTGATCCCCAATTAACATCTCAATTGATCTTTCTTTTTAATAATGCCAACCCGGAGGATCGACGCTTATTGGTGAATGATAGTATGAGCAAAACCCATATTTCGATCATGTTAAAAAATGCAGGTTCTTACGAATATAAAACCATGTTTTCCGGTATTTCAGAAGATATAGAACAGATTTTTGCTCCCCTAAAAACCGATTATCCTGATCTAAAAGTAGTCGTCACCGGAAGCCTAGCAATGATGATGAAACTGTCCCAAGATATGGCAGAAGCACAGCAAAAAAGTTTTACCTTTGTTATTGTTATTATTAGTCTATTGATGATTTTAACCCTTGGTTCTTTGCAGGGTGGGTTAATTTCTATTATCCCCAATATTATCCCTGCTATTGTTACCTTTGGATTAATGGGCTTGCTAAAAGTCCCTCTTGATGGGGATACCATGGTGATTGCACCTGTAATCATCGGTCTAGCCGTCGATGATACCATTCATTTCATTACTCACTATCGAAATGCTCTAATGGAAGGAAAAAACTATGCTGCAGCCATACAGGATACTCTGAAAGAAGTGGGACAAGCTATCACCTTTACTTCCTTAATATTAGGTCTTGGCTTTACCATCCTTTCATTTTCTGATTATGGAGGACTTTCAAAAATGGGTACTTTTGGTTCCATTGGAATCTTCGCTGCCTTGATTTGTGACCTTTTTCTATTACCTGCATTAATTTATATTTTTAAACCCCTAATGGGAACAACTCCAACAGGAAAAATAGCATGAAAAATATTTGTCTATTAATTACTTTTTTTCTATTCACTCTGCCGTCAGCAAACGCTCAGAATGCATTAGAAATTATGAAAAAAGTGGATGCCATCAGCAAAGCTATCAACGATTCATCCTTTTCAACAATGAGTCTTTCTACGTGTAAGTTTGCTAAAATAAACAAAAAGATCAAATGCCTTGAACGTCCTAGGGTTAAAAAACTAGAAACTGCTCAGATCAACACAGGTAAAGATAAACTAGATTCAAAATCCATCTCTATTCTGCTAGCTCCAGCTCGTGATAGGGGTATTGGGATGTTGAGTTTTTCCTACGACGACCCAACTAGAGATAGTGAATCTTGGCTGTATTTATCTGCTTTGGGCAAAGTAAAACGAATGGCCAGTGGTAATGATGAAGATGTTGAAGCAACAAGTATATTTGGTTCGGAATTCACCACAGAAGACATGGAAACTGGTAAGATTGATGAGTACGAATATGAAATATTGAAAGATGGCAAGCTTGGCAAGCGTCCGGTTTGGATCATTGAGTCAAAACCTAAACCTGCTAGATTGAAAAAAACTCGTTACTCAAAGTCTATTGTATGGATTGATAAAGAACTTTGGATTGCCTTAAAAATCCAAACTTTTGATAAGCGTGATAAACCTTATAAACGCCTTTCTTTTTCTAAGGTAGAAAAAATTTCAGGTCACTGGATAGCTCGGTCGATTATTATTATCAACCAGCAAACCAGCCGTTTGAGCAAGATGGCTATGGAAAAGATAGCTCTCAATGTCTCTGTGAGTGAAAATTTTTTAAGCCAACGCTCTCTCACCGATTTTGCTTTTCGGGAGAATCATCTAAAAAAACTTAGAAAGCAGATGAAATAATTATGAAAATCTGGATATTTATTTTATCTTTTTGCTTTACCTTTCAAGTCTTGGCTGAAGATGAACTTGATCTTTTAGAGGATGATGTTGAAATAGACTTTTCAATGGATGAAGAGTCAGACCCATTCACTAAGGAATCAACCATAGGAGTTGACGAAGACCCTGTTGCTTCCCCTATTCGAATAAGTCTTGATCATGCCCTTTCTTTTCGGTTAGGAGAGCAAAAAAATATGGTCAATAACAGAACAGGGGTTAACATTGATTATGCGAGTTCGATAGGTGAAAATCTTTATGCTAAGATAGACGCAACAGGCTCAATTTATTGGAGTAAAGATCACCGAGCCATATCAAAGGAACAGGACTATGATTACGATAGTTTAATCAAAGAAGCGTGGGTACAAAAAAGTTTTGACCGATTCACATTTAAATTAGGTCTTCAATCCATTGTTTGGGGAGATGTGGAGGGATCACAGGCGACGGACACGCTCAATCCTACTGATAATAGTGAATTCCTATTTGTTGATTTTGAGGATGTACGCATAGGCCAAGGGACAGTTTCCGCAACGCTCTACACCAATAGTATGACATGGGAAAGCTTTGTTACCCCTGTTCCTCAATTTAATAAAAATCCTCCCAATGGGTCAATTTACTCATTCCCAAATCCTTTGTCTTCCTTAAAAATTACCTCAGTTGAAAAACCAAACCCAGAATATGGTTTCAGAACAAAATTCAAGCTTGGGGTTAGCGAAATGGCTCTTTTAGTTGCGAATCTAACTCCCAACCAACCTAGTTATCAGCTAGAGAACAATAGACTCCAAGAAGTTGCGAAATCCTTTCTACTGTATGGTGCTAACTTTAATTATCCCATAGGTCAAACCCTGCTCAAAGCAGACTTAGGTTATAAAACAGATCAAGGAATAAATGACCAAAATTTTGATCTGATCTATAAAGATCGTCTGGATACTGCTTTTGGAATCGAAACCACCATCAACCAGCATTATCTGGCTGCAAGTGTTAGTTTGTCACGAATTATCGATTGGGATGAGTCATTAACGCAAAAAAAAGATAGGGGTATTTTCAACCTTGGTTGGACTAAGACATATTTTAATGAAGACCTTACATTAAGTATAGAAGTGATGGGTGTGCTTTTTAAGTCCGATAGAATCGTAAATTGGCTTGTAGACTATAAGCTTAACGATAGTTTAAAGTTTTCAATGGTTTTTTTTGTTTTTTCAATTACAGACAAGGAATCAGATTTTTATGCTTTTCGTGATGAGCATCGAATAGAATTCAAAACCAAATATCAATTTTAACCCATTCTTTGCCATTTTTACAGCTTTGTTATAGTAATTCTTAATTATGAATTAAATTCAAAATTACTTATATTACAGTAGTTTATCCAATCTAAAAATGCTATGCAAATCCTAATTGTGAATTAAGAATGGTTTTGACTTTCATTAATAATTAATCATTGACTATTAACCATTCACAATTAATTTACTAACATCTTTCTTGAGCCACCAATAGATTAATATCCAAGATTAAGTTAAAGGATTACACATATGATTAATTTGTAAGCTATAATATAAATAACATTTTTAATGTTGAGACAACTAATTATATTGAATACCAATAAGGAGCATTGCCATGTCTTATAAAACAATTATATTTTCCATCGGAGCATTTTTTTCAATAACCTGTCAGGCTAATCCAATCCCTTGTACAACTGACGTAATAGAAACTACAAGCGGCAATATTTGTGGTATTGAACAAGAAATTTCAAATGTAGAAAAAACCGTGGATACCTTTCTTGGTATTCCTTACGCAGAATCAACTGATGGTAAAAATCGTTGGAAACCTCCAATACCAAAAAAATCTTGGCAAGAAACATTTAATGCTACTCAATTTGGATCATTTTGCCCTCAACCAAATTTAAGCACTTCAATACCATCAGGGGAAGATTGCTTATCACTCAATATTTGGGCACCAACTGAACATGACGCTGAACTTCCAGTTATGGTGTTTATCCACGGTGGAGCTTTTTTAACTGGAGGCAGTGGTCTTCCACTATATGATGGTTCTTATATTGCTGCCACAGAAAATGTTATTTTAGTTAGTTTAAATTATAGACTTGGAGCGTTGGGATTTTTAGTAACTTCTGGGCTAAATGGTAATTATGGTTTTCTCGATCAACAGTTAGCATTGCAATGGGTACAAAATAATATTCATAATTTTGGTGGTAATCCAGATAATGTCACTCTGTTTGGACAAAGTGCAGGTGGAATGTCAGTAGGTTTACACCTTGCATCAGCACCATCCAGCCAAAATCTTTTTCAAGCAGGTATTGTACAAAGCAACCCTTATTCTTTACCTTATCAAACTCAGAAGGAAGCTAAACAAGTTGGTAAATTATTTACTTCTTTATTAAATTGTAAGAATAAAAAATGTTTGCAAAAGAAATCGGTGGATGAAGTTTTAATGGCTCAAAATGGAGTGGTATCTTACTTTCCACCAGTATGGCAAAGATTAGGTTCTATCATGATTTGGATGCCAGTTATTGATAAGCATATCTTAAAAAATCAACCTATTGAAACTCAATTTATTGAAAAACCTAGTATTATAGGTACTGTTTTAGATGAAGGTTTGACATTTGCTGCTTATGCAAAACCTACCGGAGATATTTCAGCTACTGAATATGAAGAATTAATTAAGATTTTTTTTGGAAATCAGTCAGATGCAATATTAGGATTATATCCAGCCAGTCCATATCCACAATTAACTTTATTAAATTTTTCTAAATTATTCACTAATTATATGTTTATCTGTGGTAGTAGGTATGCAGCCCAAAATTCTGCAAATGATAGTTATGTCTATAACTTTACCCATCTTTCTTCATTCAATACTTTATTAAGCTATATTTCAGGCGTACCATTTTGTAGTGACAGTGTTTGTCATGGTTTTGATTTGCCTTATGTTTTTCATCCTAAATTATGCTATGTTGATCCTTATGGAAACTATAATTGTACCGGTTTAGTTTCAGAAGAAGAACAGCTTTCCCAAAATTTGATACGCTATAATGCTAATTTTGCTCGTTTTGCTAATCCAAATGATGATGATGAAATTTTTTGGCCTACTTTTCAAGCAAACAATGACTATATGGAATTTGATGTACCTCTGACAGTAAAAAATTCTATAGCAGATTGTGCCGTATCAGATTCAATTGGTTATAATTTAGCCGAATATTTTTGGCCAAATCTAATTGATACGATGAATAAAAATATTAAAGCTAACAAGAAAAACATTAAAGCTGACAAGTAACTTATTTATATGAAAAAATAGTAATTATCAATTGTACTGGTTTTACTATATTTCATTAAAATAGCGTAGGATGTAATGAACGAAGGGAATTGCATCACTAATTGTGTAGCACAACTTAATTTAGGAATAAGAATTTAATAAAATCCGAAACTAAACCTGGAAGGTTTGAACGTCAAATTTTGGAGATTATTAAATCCTTATTCCTTAGTAAAAACTATAGAAGTAACAAAAGCTCCAAGTTCATGACAAGGGGGTGATTTTGTATACAGAATTAAGTAAGGCTTAGTTAGAATTTATGATTATTTGGTGGGCAATAATAAACCGTGTTGCACACCTTACTCGGCTGCTAAGTAAGTTAAATAATCTTCAATCTTCTTTTCTGGTTCAACAAATAAAGTTTCTCGTGCTTGCATTTTGTGGAAATTAATATACTTAGCTATCCATTCGCAATATGCACGTTCAGTATGAATAGAATAATGAGCATAACGCATTATATTTCGAGTTTCATCTAGTATTTTATAGCATATCCCGAATAACTAAGAGACAAGAGATGATATAATATAAAAAACTAAAAAGCGAGAAAAAGATGTGAAAAGGATACTCAATAGATTTACGA
>DAOUSL010000063.1 GCA_030627235.1 Thioploca sp. | reverse complement strand
ATAGTTTATCCAATCGAAAAATGCTATAACTAATAGTAAACAAGCTATTCATATGAACACCATTTTTCGTAAAGTTACAAATGGTTTCCGTTTTGATTATGATAAATACTTATTTGCCAATGTTCGTTCTATTATCCATACCTGTAATATTAAAGTTTTCTACTCTTCAGTCCATCAAAATATTTTCTCTTTATTCTATTTTTTCTTAATTTTGGAAGAAATAAAGTAATTATCATATAATAATCTAATCTTTAGCTTGATAATTATCAATATAAGCCTTAAAATCCCAACATTGTAAAAATTTAAAACCATTTTCAAATTTGGAAATATCATTAATTTAAAATAAGGAGTAAATGTAGTGCGTATTAATTTAATTTGGGTGTTGTTTAAGCGAGAACTAAACAGCTATTTTACTACACCCATAGCGTATGTATTTATTATTATCTTTCTATTGTTAAGTGGAATTTTCACCTTTTATCTAGGTAATTTTTTCGCTCGAGGCCAAGCAGATTTACTACCGTTTTTTACTGTACACCCTTGGCTGTATTTATTTCTAATCCCAGCTTTAGCCATGCGATTATGGGCTGAAGAGCGTAAAAGCGATACTATAGAATTGCTATTAACTATGCCAATTACTATTGCTGAAGCTGTATTAGGTAAATTTTTAGCAGCCTGGTTTTTTACCGCAATTGCATTGGTTATGACTTTTCCAATGTGGATTAGTGTCAATTATTTAGGCAACCCAGATAATTCCATTATTATGGCCGGTTATATTGGTAGCTTATTGTTGGCTGGTGGATTTTTAGCAATTGGCTCTTGTATGTCAGCTTTAACCAAAAACCAAGTAATTGCATTTGTTATCACAGTAGTTATGTGTTTAGCTTTCATTCTCAGTGGCTTTCCATTAATATTGGATTTTTTTAGTGGTTGGGCACCACAGATTATCGTCAAAACTATAAGTTCATTTAGTTTTTTAACTCATTTTAGTGCAATAACTAAAGGTGTAATTGATGTGCGAGATCTAATTTACTTCTTTACACTGATAGCTTTCTGGTTGTTTGCAACCACAGTTATAATTGAAATGAAAAAAGCTGATTAAGAGGAATATGATATGAACCAAAAGATTTTAACTACAACTAGCTTGATTATAGCCGTTATTCTATTTTTAGCGATAAATATCGTGAGTAAAGAACTGTTTAGTTCAGCTCGACTTGATCTAACTGAAAACCAGCTTTACACTTTATCAGAAGGAACTGAAAATGTTCTGAAAACTTTAGAAGAACCAATTACATTGCGGTTTTTTCTATCGGAAAAATTAGTCACTAGTTTAAGCATTAATAGTTATGCCGAACGAGTGAAAGATTTATTATTGGAATATAAACGGATTGGTGGTGATAAAATCAATCTAGTTTTTGTTGATCCAGAACCATTTTCTGAAGAAGAAGATCAAGCAGAAGGTTATGGTTTACAAGGAGTTCCTATTGATGATAGCAATACTACTTTTTACTTTGGGATTGCTGGGAATGATTCAATTGACAATGAAAATGTGATCCCATTTTTTTCCCCCAATCGGGAAGAATTTTTGGAATATGATTTGACTAAATTTGTTTATCAACTAGCTCATCCAAAGCAGAAAGTAATTGGTTTAATGAGCACCTTACCAATGCAAGGAGATACTAAGGCTTCACCATTTATGCCTCAAAATTCTGGCAATCAAGCATGGATGATAATTGATCATATCAAGCAGTTACTGGAAGTAAAAACTGTGGCCATTGATGTGGATGTTATTCCAGATGATATTGATGTATTAATGGTGGTACATCCAATAGGATTTAGTGATAAAACTATGTATGCAATTGACCAATTTGTCTTAAAAGGTGGTCGGGCAATTATATTCGCTGATCCATATTCAGAGGTTTATGAACCAGTAACTGATCCAAAAAATCCATTTGCTGCTATGCAAGCCCCACGTAATTCTGATTTTGCCATGCTATTTGATGCCTGGGGAATCGAAATTTCTAATAAAGTAGTTGGGGATTTGCAAACTGCTCAGAAAGTTCAAATGCAAAAAGGTTCACGGATGTCTGTTATTACTTATCCAGTGTGGATGGATTTGAATGGTGAGCAATATTTTAATACTGATGATATTATCACTGGTAAACTAGGTAATGTGGTAATGGCTACTGCTGGTAGCATATCTGAAAAAGGTGATGTACCAACAGAAATCAATCCATTAATTAGTTCTGGTACTAAATCCATGCAAATTGAGATTGATAAGCTTGGTTTTATGGCAGAACCAGAGAATTTAGTACGTGAATTTAGACCAGATGACAAGTTTACTTTAGCTGCTCGTATTACTGGTTCGGTAAAAACAGCTTTTCCAGAAGGTAAACCAACGACTGAAGAAGATGATAAAGCAACTGAAAATACAGCGGAACATCTTGCTGAATCAGTTGTAAATATCAATATCATAGTAGTTGCTGATACCGATATTTTGGAAGATAAATTTTGGGTTAGAACTCAAAGTATGTTTGGCCAACGGATTGCGATTCCACACGCAGAAAATGCCACTTTTGTGTCTAATGCTTTAGATAATCTGACTGGTAGCAATGATTTAATCAGTGTACGAAATCGGGGTAATTTCACTCGTCCTTTCCTTAAAGTTGAAGAGATTCAACAACAAGCTGAACAGAGTTTCAGAGAAAAAGAAACTGAATTATTAGCTCGCTTGACTGTTGCTGATAATAAGATTCGGGAAATGCAACGAGAGAAAAAAGAAGGTAATGAGTTAGCTCTTAACATCAAGCAACAAAATGAAATTGCCAATTTCCGTAATGAGAAAATCAAGATTCGGAAAGAATTGCGTAATGTTCAACATGAGTTGCAGAAAAACATTGCAAGTTTAGAAACCCAAATGAAGTTTATCAATATTGGTCTAATGCCATTATTAATAGGTTTGGGTGGGATTACTCTTGGTGTTCTAGGTCGTCGTAGGAGGAAGGCTTTAAGAGTGTCTCGGAATTAGTTTTTAGTTGATTATTTGGTGGGTAGCTATGTTATCCACCACTATCTTAATAAAATATTAACCCTCTGCAAATCATCATTAGTGAATCATGTAGGGTTAGTAGGTTGAAAATTGGAAAGATTTAACCAGTATCGAAATGGTTAAACGAACTTGTTGGATAAATGGCAAGAAAAACTCTTATGAATATTATTAGACATATCTGTATGGGAATTTTTGACCTTGATACTAACACTTCTGGTAGCCTTGCTAAGAAACGTCGTAAGGCTATAAGAAATCTTAAGTTTTAATGGATGTTGAGATTAATTTTTATTATGTTCCAAAGGTAAAACTGGTTGTTCATCCATATCTACACTATGAATTAGGCTACCATTTACTTCAGCTCCCATAGCCATTTCAATTAAATTATAGTATACATTACCAATAATACGAGCATTAAGTGCTAGTTCAGTATGTTCCTCTGCATAGACATTACCTTGTACAGTGCCATTAATAATTACATTTGGCACTCGTATATCCCCTTTAATAGTTCCTTGCTCACTTAAAGTTAATACTGAACTATCTTCATCTTTAAGAGCGATTATATTACCCTCAATTATACCATCAACATGTAAACCACCACTAAAAGAAATTTCTCCTTTAATTTTAGTACGTTGTCCTATTAATGAATCAATCCTAGTAACTTTTCTCTTACGATTTCCCCACATAATTTATTCCTTTAGTTGTAATTCTTCCCATTTGAAATTAATTTCTTCAGCAACTTCGTTATTTTTAGTTGCTAGATAAATAATAAGATATTCTGGCATAAAGTTTTTAGGCAAAATAATTTTACCAGTAAAACGTTGAAAATAATTAATTTTATAATTAATAGCTGGTATAGAATCTTCAGTGATAGCTACCATATTAAATCGTTTGGTTTTACCATTTAATTTTCCAATCAAATTTATTTGAACCGTGCCATTAGCAGTTTTAGTATTCTGTTGAGTTAACACTAATTTATAAATATAATATTTCGTAATTTTAAGTAATGCAAAACTACTAACTACTACTCCAGATTTAGTTGATGGAGAATTAACTAAATGTTTATAAAAATTAAGTTCTTCAGTGGCATCAAGATGTTGTTCTTGTAATTGACTTAAAGACTGATCTATTTTTTCAGCAGTTGATACCACAGTTTCTAATTTTAACTTTAATTCTTGGTTTTCTAAAGTAGTTGGCTGAATTGGCTGAGGTGGATTTTCTTTTAGGTACTGTTTTATAAAACTTTGTCTATCTTGTCGTAATAATTGTACACTAGTATTCCACAAATATAATCCACCAATAATCACTGTTATTATGGTTACAAATAGTAAAAGCGGACATAACCAAGGGCGATGTTGTTTAACTGCCATTACAGTCGGAACTCGCTTTTGTTTAGAAGGCAAAGGATGATGATAAAAAATTTGCATATTTTAAGGTGCTAATGCCACATTTGTTAAACCAGTAGTTTCTGGTAAATTATTCATAATATTCATATTTTGTATAGCTTGACCAGCTGCACCTTTCACCAAATTATCGATCACTGATAATATAACCAGTCTA
Organism: Thioploca sp.; assembly: GCA_030627235.1. Classification (GTDB taxonomy): domain Bacteria; phylum Pseudomonadota; class Gammaproteobacteria; order Beggiatoales; family Beggiatoaceae; genus DRQV01. The sequence continues at coordinate 17,870 of DAOUSL010000063.1, read as the reverse complement.
TTATTAGATTGATGGATAGCCAATTGACATATATTAGCCCCTCGTACATTACGAGTTTCTGGATATGAATTTAATGGCAACACATCAACAAAAGGTTCATCTTGATAACGTTGAATAAATATATCTTGAATTTCGGTTAAAGGAATTGAACGTAAAGTTTTGCTATATAACGTAGCTTCAATACCTCTAATCATCGGTAATAAATGAGGCACAAAAGTTAAATCTACTTGTTTTCCAGTACTAGCATTTAAACTCTGGCAAATTTCTGGCCAATGTCTATGACCAGCAACATTATAAGCCTTAAAACTTTCACCAGTTTCGCTCATTAAAGCAGATATGTTTGCTTTACGACCAGCTCCACTTACTCCTGATTTAACATCAGCAATCAAATCATTAAGATCAACAATACCAGCTTCAACTAATGGTAAAAAACCTAATAATACGGCAGTTGGGTAACAACCAGGATTAGCAATCAAATTGGCTTTAGCTATTTTAGCTCGATTTAATTCTGGTAAACCATACACTGCTTCTTCTAATAAATTAGGACAATTATGTTTCATACCATACCATTTTTCCCATACTGCCACATCTTTAATCCTAAAATCTGCTGCTAAGTCAATTACTTTAACCCCAGATTCTAATAAAGATGGAGTATCTTGCATAGCAATACCATTTGGAGTGGCAAAAAACACTATGTCATTATTAGTTAAATTCTCTGGTTTAGTAAATTTTAAATCTAAATGGCCACGTAAATTTGGAAATAAATCAGTTACATTTTTACCAGCTTCAGTACGAGATGTAACAGTTTGAATTTGGACTTGAGGATGATTAACTAATAGGCGTAATAGTTCAACACCAGTATAACCAGTACCACCAACAATAGCTACTTTAATCATGATTTTAATTAATTAGTTTATAGTTATAATATTTGGACATTTTAACATAATTAGTTGCGTAAATAAGAATTTTAACTGGTGTCTTTTTTTATAAACTTAGTATAAATTGTTGATTAATAAGATTAATCAGTTTTTTTAACAGATTTAACTATATCATCAATCAACATAATTTGGCCTTGTTTATAAAATAGAATTTTTTTAAATTTATTATCAATAATTTCTTCTGTATTAGAATTTGGAAGTCCCCATGCCTGTATTACTTGTTTTTCAGTCATAGCTATTGCAATTTGTTTTTTTTCCATTTGTTCGGTTAATAATTGCTGCATTTCTTTACTTATAATGCCAGTTTTAATCCAATTAGATTGCAAATATTTGAGACGTTCTTGTTTAATTTTTTTATTAGCTTCTAATTTACTAATTTTATTATATTGTTCTTGTTGTTTTAAATTGGTGATGGCTCGTTGACGAAATTTAGATGCTCCTTGTTTGTCAATTTTAGTATCATCAATTAAACGATTATATTCATCATATACTAATACTCTAGGATAATTTTTTGGATATAAAGGATTACGATACCAAGGAGGAAATGTGCTAGATAAATGTGGAATGTTAGTCTTTGTATCTGTCCAAGTATATAACCAGTTAGAAGGTGGTTCTACAGAGTTTTTTATATTTTCTAGATTAGGACTGATAGTTGTTGGTAATTCAATAAATTTGTGGCCACAATCTATCTTAGAAAATATCATACCATCACAACATTTATCCCCACAAATCCCCTGATTTTGTAAGCAACAGGCCATTGTTTGACTTGAGTATAATATTAATATTAAATTTATAAGTTTCAATTTAACTTAGTCTCATTATAAAATAATTGATAGTTAATTTAATTAAGAAGTGGTGATTCGTTATAATTTATATCAGAATTAAGTATGCTTGTATGAATAGATAAAAGTTTTTAAAATCTATTGTATCCATTTATTTATGGTATCAATTAATTGTTTAATCTCAATTGGTTTAGTTATGTAATCATTCATACCTGTTGCTAAACTTTTTTCTTTATCATATGGCATAACGTTTGCGGTCATAGCAATAATAGGTAAATTATCATATTTGGGATTTTTTCTAATCAATTTAGTGGCCTCATCTCCACTCATTTTTGGCATTTGAATATCCATAAAAATTATATCAAAAAAATTATCTTCAAGCATTTTAATTGCTTCTATGCCATTGTCAGCAACAGAAACTTTAAAACCTCTTTTGGATAAAATTAATTTAACTAATTTTTGATTGATTAAATTATCTTCTACCAACAAAATTTTATTAGCAGTTGCAATAGGAATTGTCATAATTGGTTCAGAAGTCGTTTGATTAAAATCATAGCCAAATGTAAGGATAAAATTAACTACTGTACCTTTATTTGGCTGAGATTCTAACCAAATTTTGCCATCCATAATATCTATTATACGTTGGCAAATTGCTAATCCTAACCCAGTACCACCAAATTTACGAGTAGTAGAACCATCAGCTTGACTAAAGGAATCGAATAAAGATGGAATAGTTTCTTCACAAATTCCTATTCCAGTATCTTCAATAGAAAATTGTAAAGAAATTTCGTCTTCATGCTCATATATTTGACTGATACTTATCGTAATTATACCAGTTTGAGTAAATTTTATAGAATTACCAATAAGATTAATAAGAATTTGTTCTAATCGGAGTACGAATTTCATGATTCACTATTAGCCACAAATTCCCTTTTAAGACGACTAGCTATTCTAATTTCTGATTCAGCTTGTTTACGTTCTTGAATCTCTTGTTGTAATTTTTTATTTTTAGCTGCAAGTTGCCAATGTAAATTTCTTAAATCAAGATGAGTTTTTACTCATGCCAATACTTCTTGTTCTTGCAAAGGTTTAGAAATATAATTCACTCCACCAGCTTCAAAGACTTTTAATTTATCTTCAACTCAATCTAAAACAGTCATAAAAATTACCGGAATATCTTTAGTAATAGTATTTGCTTTTAGACGACGACAAGTTTCAAGACCATCTATTCCTGGCATCATAACGTCGGATAATATTAAGGCAGATTGTAACATTTCAGCTTATCCCAATCGTACCATTTTTAGCAATAGCAATTTCAAATCTATGACTAGTTAAGGAATCGACTACAACTTTAATGTTATTAATATTATCATCAATGACTAAAATTACATTATGTTTATAATCCATCAAATTCATCCTTTTATCTAAGTATAATCTATTAATTTTATAAATTGCTTAGTTTAATTATAAAGCCAACATGCAACATAATGTCCAGATGAATGTTCTAATAACTGTGGATTATCTTGTGGACAACGTACCATTTTTTCTATACAACGATTGCTAAAACGGCAACCAGATGGATATTCAAATGGCATAGGAACATTACCAGAAATAGCAGCTAATCTTTTATGCCCAGGTATTGGTAAAGTTTTTAACAATGCTTGAGTATAAGGATGCAACGGTTGTTTAAACAAAGGACGCACTTCAGTATATTCCGCAATTTCCCCAGCATACATAACAATAACTTGTTGAGCGAAATGAGCTACTACTCCTAAATTATGAGTAATTAATAAAATAGCCATACCCATTTCGTCCTGTAACTCTTTAAGTAAACGCAAAATCTGAGCTTGTATAGTTACATCCAATGCTGTAGTTGGTTCATCCGCTATTAACAAGTCTGGTTTACATGCTAACGCCATTGCTATCATCACTCTCTGTTTCATACCACCAGATAATTCATGAGGATATTGTTTAATACGATTATGTGGAGAAGAAATACCCACCTTCTTTAATAGATTGATAGATTCTTGTAGAGCATCATTTTTTGTCATATCAAAGTGATGAATTAAAACTTCACTAATTTGATCTCCGATAGTAAAGACAGGATTAAGAGAAGTCATCGGTTCTTGAAAAATCATACTGATCTTTCGACCTCTAATCTGTTGTAATTGCTTTTTTGATAACCCAATCATTTCCTGTCCTTTAAGCTTTATGCTACCTTTAGTGACTCGACCTGGTTCATCAATTAAGCTCATAATAGCCAAAGCAGTTACTGATTTACCACAACCTGATTCTCCTACAAGTGCTACTGTTTCTCCAGCTTTTATATTGAAAGCGATGTTTTTTACTATTTCTAATTCACCTTTATCAGTGAGAAAAGAAATATGTAAATTATTAATATCTAATATATAACTCATAGAATATCCTTTTTTGTGGATCAGTATTTTATTCAGGACTAGCAAATATTATTGGGAATTAACCGTAAACTAAACTTTATTTAATATCTAATGTTCTAAAACATTGTGTTCACAAATAAAATTTAAGTTACTAACTACTTTTTATAGAGTTATTTAAATAAAATTTATTGCCTTGATATTCAGTTAGCTTAATTTTACCAGCTGCAATTAAATTATCCATAATATCCCAATTAGCCTCATGTTTAACCAATAACTCTCGTATAGCTTCTTCTCGCATAGGATGAACAGCTGTTATACTAAGGATGTCATCAGCTATATTACCAGTAGAAGTAAATAAATTACCTTCATAACCAGTTAAATATTCAATATGGGGCAATTTTTTACTAACAATATCATAAAATACCTGTAATTCTTCCTGGTCTGGAGGTCGAATAGATGATACAGCTGGAGGACGAGTTGGGATCAAAAAATATGCAGTTTTAGGTTTCAAACGTTGAATAAATTCAGCTATTTCATAGGCTGATTCCTGATCTACATTACGATTTTTTATCAACATAGTTTCACTGACTAAAGTTCCCTCATATTCACTTGCAAAACTTAGAATACCAGCTAAAATATTATTCAGTTTAAGACTAGGATGCGGAATATTAACTCGTTGCCAAATTTTAGGATTTACACTATCAATCTTTATAGATAGCCAATCAGCTTTTTTTAAAGTCTCTCGCACCTGTGGATTTTCAATTAAAGAAGCATTAGTGATAATAGCTATTTTAATACCTAAAGGTCGAAGTTGATCTATAGTTGTTCCAAGATCAGCATCTAAAGTTGGTTCTCCATCTGGCACAAAAGATAAATAGTCTACACTTTCTCCTTGTTCACGTAACTGTTGGACTCGTTCGGTGACTTGTTTTACTAGATGTTCAGAACCATAAAAATGACGTAATTGTATTTCTGTATTTTCTGTAGGTCCAACCTGACAATAAGTACAATAATAGGAACAAGATTTAGGAGGAATATTATTTATACCTAAACTACGTCCTAATCTTCTGGATGGTATAGGGCCAAAAATTTCCATATTTAAATTAATTTAAGTGATTGTGTGAAATTTAGGATACAATTTATTACATTAATAATCAAGTATTTAATTAAATTTTTCTTATTAATTTAAATTTTTTATAAAAAAAAAGAATTTTAGGGTTGACAATTAATGAAAAATCTGGCATAATTTCATGCTTTTAGGTTTGCGGAGGGATGTCCGAGCGGTTAAAGGAGGCAGACTGTAAATCTGTTGGCTATGCCTACGGAGGTTCGAATCCTCCTCCCTCCAAATATTTCAATAATCTAAAAAAGTCAAAAGCCTAAACCAAATTTACAATATTTTACGAAAAGAATCTGGGAGGGGTGTCCGAGTGGTTAAAGGAGGCAGACTGTAAATCTGTTGGCTATGCCTACGGAGGTTCGAATCCTCCCCCCTCCAAAAAATTAAGCGGGTGTAACTCAGTTGGTAGAGTTTCTGCCTTCCAAGCAGAATGTCGAGGGTTCGAGTCCCTTCGCCCGCTCCAATATAATTAAAAATAGTAATACAAGATACACGCCCATATAGCTCAGTTGGTAGAGCACATCCTTGGTAAGGATGAGGTCACCAGTTCAAATCTGGTTATGGGCTCCAAAATAATTTACTTATAAAGAAGACAAGGTTTATTTTATGGCCAAAGAAAAATTTGATCGCAGCAAACCACATGTTAATGTTGGTACAATAGGTCATGTTGATCATGGTAAAACCACTTTAACAGCCGCTATAACAAAATGTATGGCAGAACAGTTTGGGGGCGAATTTAAGGGATATGATCAGATTGACAATGCTCCAGAAGAAAGAGCTAGGGGTATTACAATTGCGACTGCGCATGTTGAATATGAATCTGAAATTCGGCATTATGCTCATGTAGATTGTCCTGGACATGCTGACTATATTAAAAATATGATCACTGGTGCTGCTCAGATGGATGGGGCTATTTTAGTTGTATCAGCAGCTGATGGTCCTATGCCACAAACTCGTGAACATATTCTATTAGCTCGTCAAGTTGGCGTACCTTATATAGTTGTATATATGAATAAGGCTGACCAAGTTGATGATGATGAATTATTAGAATTAGTGGAAATGGAAATAAGAGAATTACTGGATAGTTATGAATTTCCTGGTGATGATATTCCTATTGTAATTGGTTCAGCACTAAAAGCTTTAGAAGGCGATACTTCTGATATTGGCGTACCTTCAGTAATTAAATTAATTGCGGAAATGGATGCTTATGTTCCACAACCAGAACGTGATATAGATCAACCTTTCTTAATGCCAATTGAAGATGTGTTTTCTATTTCAGGACGTGGTACAGTAGTAACTGGCCGGATTGAACGTGGCATAATTAAAGTTGGTGAAGAAATAGAGATCGTTGGTATTAAAGATACGGCTGTCACAACTTGTACTGGAGTTGAAATGTTCCGCAAGTTGCTAGATGAAGGTAGAGCTGGTGATAATGTCGGTGTGTTATTACGTGGTACTAAACGCGAAGAAGTAGAGCGTGGACAAGTTCTTGCTAAACCTGGTACAATTAATCCACATACTCATTTTGAAGCTGAAGTATATGTGTTAGGTAAAGATGAAGGTGGAAGGCATACTCCATTTTTTAATGGCTATCGTCCTCAGTTTTATTTCCGTACTACTGATACGACTGGTGCCTGTGAATTACCAGAAGGAATTGAAATGGTAATGCCTGGTGATAATGTTAAAATGACTATTAAAATGATTGCTCCAATTGCAATGGAAGAAGGATTACGTTTTGCAGTTCGTGAGGGTGGTCGTACCGTAGGTGCTGGTGTTGTAGCTAAAATAATTGAATGATTTTTTGAGAATTGAAAGCTTAAGAACTTTCAATTTTCATTTAGATTAAAAAATAGTTTTTTGTAATTCCAGTGTTAATATGATAGACTGGTTTAGATAAGATGTTTTAGTAAGAACAATATAAGTAGAAATATTAATATAATTCACTTCATTTAATATGTAAGTGAATAGTTTTATTAGGCCAATAGCTCAATTTGGCAGAGCATCTCGCTCCAAACGAGAAGGTTGGGGGTTCGAGTCCCTCTTGGCCTGCCATTTTTCCTTTATCAATTCAATAATGAATACAAAAACAAAAACCGCTGCTTCCAATAAACTTGTTGACTTTATTAAATGGGTATTAGTAGCTGTTTTCGTTGCAGCTGGTGTCTTCGGTTTCCATTATTTTTCTGAATATTCCCTGCTTTTACGTGTAGTTAGCATATTAGGCATAGTTGGCATTGCTTTTTTCATTGCATCAACAACAACTAAAGGTCGTTCTACAGTCGATTTTGTTCGCCAATCTCATATGGAAGTACGGAGAGTGGTATGGCCAACTCGGCAAGAAACGGTGCAAATGACTGGTATTGTGTTATTAATGGTAGTTATGGTTGCCTTAATAATTTGGTCATTAGATAGTTTATTACTTTGGGCAGTTAGAATATTTACTGGCCAAGGAGGTTGATTGTATGGCGATGCGGTGGTATGTCGTTCATACTTATTCTAACTTTGAAAGACGAGTTAAATCATCTCTCGAAGAAAGAGTTAGATTAAGCTCATTATCCCACTGTTTTGGTGATATTTTAGTTCCAATCGAAGAAGTTGTGGAAATGAGAGATGGAGTAAAACGTAAGAGTGATCGTAAGTTGTATCCTGGTTATGTTTTAGTTCAAATGGATATGAACGATGAAGCGTGGCATTTAGTAAAAAGTGTTCCCAAAGTCATGGGTTTTATCGGTGGTAGTGAACGTAAGAGTAAAGACAGATTTGTTCCACCAACTCCAATTTCTGATAAAGAAGCTGAAGCCATTTTACAACATATTATAGATGGGGCAGAGAAACCGCGTCCTAAAGTATTATTTGAAGTAGGTGAAGTAGTTCGTGTCATTGATGGACCTTTTAACGATTTTAATGGTGTAGTTGAAGAAGCTAACTATGAAAAAAATCGGTTACGAGTTGCAGTAAGAATTTTTGGACGTTCAACTCCAGTTGAATTAGAATTTGGGCAGGTTGAAAAAGAATAATCATTTAAACGGGGAGCTGTAAAGCGTTTTAACCCGGTGCTTAGGAAAATAAAATGGCGAAAAAAGTACAGGCATATATTAAATTACAAGTGAAAGCAGGTCAGGCTAATCCAAGTCCACCAGTTGGGCCAGCCTTAGGTCAACATGGCCTTAATATAATGGAATTTTGTAAAGCATTTAATGCTAAAACTCAGAATTTAGAACCAGGAATGCCTACCCCTGTTGTTATTACAGCTTATTCTGATCGTAGTTTTACTTTTATTATTAAAACTCCACCAGCTTCGATTTTATTAAAAAAAGCGGCTGGAATTAAGAGTGGTAGCAAGACACCTCATACTGATAAGGTTGGAAAAGTAACTAGAGAACAAGCCGAAGAGATAGCTAAGATAAAAATGGAAGACTTAAATGCTAACGATTTGGATGCTGCAGTGAAAATTATTGCAGGTAGTGCTAGAAGTATGGGAATAGAAGTGGAGGGATTATAATATGGCAAAGCTAAGTAAACGTGTAAAAATAATTATAGAAAAAGTACAATCTGACAAGTCTTATTCAGTTAAAGAAGCGTTTGATATATTAAAATCTATTCCTCCAACCAAATTTGTTGAATCAGTGGATGTTAGTGTAAATTTAGGAGTTGATCCACGTAAGTCTGAACAATCGGTTCGCAGTTCAACAGTATTACCAAATGGTACTGGAAAACAAGTTAGAGTAGCAGTATTTGCTCAAGGTGATAAAGCTACTGAAGCTACTGAAGCTGGTGCTGATGTAGTTGGATTTGAAGATTTAGCTGATCGAATTAAAAAAGGTTTTTTAGAATTTGATGTTATAGTTGCATCTCCTGATACTATGCGAGTTGTAGGTCAATTGGGTAAGATTCTAGGTCCTCGTGGTTTGATGCCAAATCCTAAAGTTGGTACAGTTACTCCTGATGTAGCAACTGCTGTTAAGATTGCTAAAGCTGGTCAAGTGCGATATCGTACTGATAAAGCTGGTATTATTCACTGTATTATTGGTAAAGTTTCATTTGATTCTAGAGAATTACATGAAAATTTACAAGCTCTAATTATAGATTTGAATAAAATTAAACCCAGCACTGCAAAAGGTGTGTATATACAGAAGATTACTGTATCTACAACTATGGGTCCTGGTATAGTAATTGATCAATCAACTCTATAAAATAATAGTTAGTTTAATACATTTTTAAAATATAAAATATTTTGAAATACTTAATATTTTTTACCGACTTTGTGCTACTGGAATTATTCCAGCAGTCGTCAAAGACCGTAGGTTCTTAATAAATCCTACGTAGATGGCAAACTTTGGTTTGCTTGTTATTATAAACCTAGGAGAACGTTAATGCCGCTTAAATTAGATGATAAGCGAGCTATCGTTGCCACCGTTAATGAAATTGCTAGTACTGCTCATTCTGCGGTTGCTACCGAATATCTTGGTATGACTGTTGTAGAAATGACTGACTTGCGAAGAAAAGCACGGGAAGCTGGTGTTTACTTACGTGTAGTAAGAAATACTTTAGCTAAAAAAGCTGTTGCTGGTACCGATTTTGAGTGTTTACAAGAAGCTCTAGTTGGACCAATTGTATTAGCATTTTCTATTGATGATCCAGGTGCTGCTGCACGAGTTATTGATGAATTCAGCAAAACTAACAAAAAATTAGTCGTTAAGGCTATTGCTATTGGTGGTAAATTACTACCAGCTCAGTCAATATCTGATATAGCTAAATTGCCGACTTATGATGAAGCTGTTAGTATGTTGATGTCAGTCATGCAAGCACCTATTAGCAAATTTGTACGTACCCTTGCTGAACCTCATACTAAACTTGTGCGTACAATAGCAGCAGTAGGCGATAGTAAACCATCTTAGGAATTTCATAGAAATTTCAAACCAGAAATTAGGAGATTATTATGGCAGTAGCCAAAGAAGATATTTTAGATGCCATTGCTGACATGTCAGTTATGGAAGTAGTAGAGCTTGTTAAAGCGATGGAAGATAAGTTTGGTGTTTCAGCAGCAGCACCAGTTGCAGTTGCTGCAGCTCCTGCTGGTGGTGGCGAAGCTGCTGCTGCAGAGCAAACTGAATTTACAGTGTCTTTAACTAGCTTTGGCGAAAAGAAAGTTCAAGTTATTAAATCTATTCGTGGTATTACTGGTTTAGGTCTTAAAGAAGCTAAAGCTTTAGTTGAAGGAGTTCCATCTATAGTTAAGGAAGACCTTCCTAAAGATGAAGCAGAAAAAATCAAGAAAGATCTTGAAGAATCTGGTGCTACTGTTGAAATCAAATAATTAATTATTTGATTTTTTATATGTTTCCTTAATAGGAAACATATAATTGGTTAGTAATTCTATTACTAACCATATTATGATAAATACCATTAAAGTTACCACACAGCTGGAGCTTATTCGGTAGTAACCGACAACAACCCCAACCTCCTCAAGGGAAATGACTACTTTAGTTACAATACCTTGAATCAAGAATTCATGCAGTTTTTCAAAATTAGTTGATGACAACTATGCCCTACTCGTTCACTGAAAAAAAACGCATTCGTAAAAGCTTTGGGAAATATCCCAGCATATTAGAAGTACCTTATTTGTTAGCTATTCAGCTTGATTCTTATAAAGATCTGCTACAAATAGATACTCCAATAGAAAAAAGATCTGATAAAGGTCTTCATGCAGCTTTTAAATCTGTGTTTCCTATAAATAGTTTTTCCGGTCATGCGACTCTTGAATATACTAGTTATCGGCTTAGTAAACCAACTTTTGATGTTAAAGAATGTCAATTACGTGGTATGACTTATGCCACTTCTTTACGAGTTAAAGTACGATTAATTATTTACGACAAAGACTCTAAAGCAGTTAAAAACGTTAAAGAACAAGAAGTTTATATGGGTGAAATTCCCTTAATGACTAAAAACGGAACTTTTGTTATTAATGGTACCGAACGAGTTATTGTATCGCAGTTACATCGTTCACCTGGAGTTTTTTTTGATCATGATCGAGGTAAAACCCATACCTCTGGTAAAATCCTATTTAACGCTAGAATAATTCCTTATCGTGGTTCATGGTTAGATTTTGAATTTGATCACAAAGATTGTTTATATGTTAGAATCGATCGCCGTCGTAAATTACCAGCTACTATTATTCTTCGGGCTCTAGAATTTAATAATGAAGAAATTTTGTCTAAATTTTTTGATACTCATAAAATCAAACAAATAGATAATGATTTTTATTGGCAAATTGATTTTAAACAGCTACGTAATGAAATGGCTCCTTTTGATATAAAAGATGCTGAAGGCAATGTAATTGTTTCTGTTGGAAGACGTATTACTCCTAAATTAATAAAAGAACTACAAAAAATAGAAATAGTTAGAATTCCACAAAATTTTTCAGAAGGAAATGCTGATAATTTTTTACTTGGTAAGATATTGGCTCATGATGTTGTCTCAGCAAATGATGGCGAAGTAATTATTAAAGCCAATGACGAAATTGCCGAAGATACTTTAATTCTATTACAAGAACATAAAATTGAACAGTTTGAGGTTTTATATACTAATGATTTAGATCGAGGGCCTTTTGTTTCTAACACGTTAAAAATTGATCCAACTACTAGTCCAATAGAAGCTTGGGTAGAAATTTATCGGATGATGAGGCCTGGTGAACCACCTACAAGTGAATCAGCTAAAACTTTATTTAACAATCTGTTTTTCACTCCAGAGCGTTATGATCTATCAGAAGTAGGACGGATGAAATTTAATCGTAGGATTGGTAGGAAAAAAACTACTGGTTCTGGAATTTTATCTTCAGATGATATTATTGAAGTATTGCGTACTATTAATAATATTCGTAATAATAAAGGTGATATTGATGATATTGATCACTTAGGTAATAGACGAGTACGAAGTGTTGGCGAAATGACTGAAAATCAATTCAGAATTGGATTGGTACGAGTAGAAAGAGCAGTTAAAGAACGTTTAAGCCAACCTGAATCAGCTCAAATGATGCCGCAGGAATTGATTAATGCAAAACCGGTATCGGCAGCAATTCGAGAATTTTTTGGTTCTAGTCAGCTATCTCAATTTATGGATCAAAATAATCCACTTTCTGAGATTACCCATAAACGCCGGATTTCAGCTTTAGGTCCTGGTGGTTTAACTCGAGAACGAGCAGGTTTTGAAGTACGTGATGTGCATCCAACTCACTATGGTCGTCTTTGTCCGATTGAAACTCCAGAAGGACCAAATATTGGTTTAATAAATTCATTGGCAAGTTATGCTAGAACTAATGATTATGGGTTTTTAGAAACACCATATCGACGAGTTGAAAATGGCAAAATAACTTCTCAGATAGATTATTTGTCAGCAATTGATGAAGGTAACAATGTAATTGCCCAAACCAATGCTACAGTGGATTTAGATGGTAATTTAACCGATACTATGGTTACAGTACGCCATAACAATGAATTTACAGTGAAAAACCGTGAAGAAGTAAATTACATGGATGTTTCACCAAAACAAATTGTATCTGTGGCAGCAGCCCTGATTCCATTTTTAGAACATGATGATGCTAACCGAGCTTTAATGGGTTCTAATATGCAAAGACAGGCTGTACCAACTTTGCGGTCGGAAAAACCATTAGTTGGGACAGGTATAGAACGTACTGTAGCAATAGATTCTGGAGTAGCAATTATTGCAGAACGCAGTGGTATTGTTGATTCTGTAGATGCTTCACGTATTGTAGTTCGAGTGGATGAAGTTGTTGAAAATACTGAAGAAGAATATTCTGGTTTAGTTGATATTTACAATTTGATAAAATATGTACGTTCTAATCAAAATACTTGTATAAATCAAAAACCTTTAGTACGTCCTGGCGATATAATTAAAAAAGGCGATGTATTGGCTGATGGTCCTTCCACTGATTTAGGTGAACTAGCATTAGGACAAAATATGTTAGTCGCTTTCATGCCTTGGAATGGTTATAATTTTGAAGATTCAATTTTAATTTCTGAGAGAGTAGTTGAAGAAGAACGTTTTACTTCTATCCATATAGTAGAGCTAAGTTGTTTAGCTAGAGATACAAAATTAGGGCCAGAAGAAATTACTGCTGATATTCCTAATTTATCAGAATCTGTACTTAAGAATTTAGATGAAACTGGCATTATTTCTATTGGAGCTCAGGTTAAACCAGGGGATATTTTAGTTGGTAAAGTTACTCCTAAAGGTGAAACTCAGCTTACTCCAGAAGAAAAGTTATTGAGAGCTATTTTTGGTGAGAAAGCTTCAGAAGTAAAAGATAGTTCATTACGGGTATCTAGTAGCACTAGTGGTACAGTTATTGATGTGCAAGTGTTTACTCGGGATGGAATTGAGAAAGATGCTCGTACTTTACATATCGAAAAGTTAGCTTTAGAGCAAGTTAAAAAAGATTTAAATGATGAATTTAGAGTTTTAGAGAATGATATATATAGTCGTTTAGAACCATTATTAACTGGTCAAACAGTAAAAAATGCTTCGCCAGATTTAAATCTTGATACTAAAATAACTACTGATAACTTAGCCAATATAAGACAACGAACTAAATTATTTGAAATCCAAGTCCAAGATTTTGAAGTTCAAGCTAAAATAGACCAACTTAGCCAACAGCTTAAAGATTATCGTAAGTATTCTGATGATATGTTTCAAGAAAAACATAAGAAATTGATTACTGGTGATGACTTACCGCCTGGTGTTTTAAAAATGGTTAAAGTTTATTTAGCTGTAAAACGTCAAATTCAGCCTGGAGATAAAATGGCTGGTCGGCATGGTAATAAAGGTGTGGTTTCTATGATTGTTCCAGTAGAAGATATGCCACATACTGAAGATGGTCGTCCAGTAGATATCGTGTTAAACCCACTTGGGGTTCCGTCTCGAATGAATATTGGCCAGGTATTGGAAACCCATTTAGGTTGGGCGGCTAAAACTTTGGGCGAGAAATTGGAGTCATTGCTAACAGATAAAGAACCTGTTGTAAAAATTCGAGAATTATTGGAGAAAATTTACAATGTTAGTGGTGGTAAAAAAGAAAATATAGCTGATTTTACCGATGATGAAATACTTGAATTAGCCCATAATTTAAGTGGTGGAGTACCTATGGCAACTCCAGTATTTGATGGAGCTAGTGAAGAAGAAATTAAAGGTATGTTAGAATTAGCAGACTTACCATTAAGCGGCCAAACTACTTTATATGATGGCCGTACTGGTGAAAAGTTTGATCGGCAAATTACAATTGGTTATATGTATATTTTGAAGCTTAATCACTTAGTTGATGATAAAATGCATGCTCGTTCTACTGGGCCTTATAGTTTAGTTACTCAACAACCTTTAGGTGGTAAGGCTCAATTTGGTGGTCAACGATTTGGTGAAATGGAAGTCTGGGCTTTGGAAGCGTATGGTGCTTCTTATACCTTGCAGGAGATGTTGACGGTTAAGTCAGATGATGTTAATGGTCGTACTAAAATGTATAAAAACATTGTTGACGGTAATCATCAAATGCAGGCCGGAATGCCAGAATCGTTTAATGTTCTTGTTAAAGAAATTCGTTCCTTAGGAATTGATATTGAATTAGAACAAGTTTAATATAAAATATTGAACTAACATCTAGTCATGTAGGTTGAGTAAAAAAATATAATCAAGTTATTTAAAATTTCTGATTACTATTAATTTAACCTACTTGACTATTTATTATAATTTCTAAAATGTTTTATTTATCACTTCGTAATCGATATTTATTTTGAATTTAATTAAGAATTGCTATATCAATTACGTTTAAATAAAAAAGTAAAACTAAATAATATGCTAGTTGCAACAACTACTGAAGGTCCAGTAGGGCTATCCCAATGCCAAGACATGTACAAACCCAATCCAACAGCAATACATCCTATTAAACTAGATAATATCGCCATTTGCTCTGGAGTTTTTGCAAAATGTCTAGCAGTAGCTGGAGGAATAATTAACATAGAAGTTATTAATAAAATCCCCACTATCTTCATAGCAATAGCAATTACTAAAGCTACCAATAACATAAAAAATAAACGCATTCTAACTACAGGTATTCCTTCTACTTGAGCTAATTCTTCATGAATAGTGATCGCTAGTAAAGATTGCCAAAGCAAAGTGATCGCTAATAAAATTAGAGCTCCACCAGCATAAATCCAATATAAATCAGTAACAGTTACTGCTAATAAATCCCCAAATAAATAAGTAAATAAATCAATTCTTAATCCTTCACTCTGTAAAAAAGCCACAGCTACTAATCCCAATGACAAAGTGCTATGTGCTAAAATACCCAATAAAGTATCAGTGGCAAGCCGTTTTTGAGACTGTAATATTACTAATAACAAGGCAATTGCAACACAAACTAATAGAGTACTAAACATTAATATAGTATTTAAGGATAATTGGAAATTAAAAGCTAGTTGGAATAAAAAACCAATAGCAATACCAAGTAGTGCTGAATGTGCTAAAGTATCACCAAAATATGCCATCCTCCGCCAAACAATAAAACAACCCAATGGTCCGGTAACTAATGCTATGCCTAAACCACCTAGTAAAGCTCGCCACAAAAAATCGTCCATTCTAATTTATTTAGATAAATTTTGAGAGTATTTTCTCATTCCAATATTATATTCAGATAACTACATTATATAGGAATAGTTCTATGCCTGACATATTACCTCCAGATTCTGTAGGATTAGTAACATCACAAACTTATAAATTTGATAAAGTCCCATTACCTTTAGATTGTGGACGTTCATTATCAAGTTATGAGTTAATATATGAGACCTATGGTACATTAAATAAAGACCATTCTAATGCTATTTTAATTTGTCATGCTTTGAGTAGTGATCATCATGCTGCTGGTTATTATAGTATGCAAGATAAAAAACCTGGTTGGTGGGAAAATTGTATTGGCCCAGGAAAACCAATTGATACAAATAAATTTTTTGTTGTATGTCCAAATAATTTAGGTGGCTGTAAGGGTTCGACTGGCCCTACTAGTATTAATCCAGACACTAATAAACCTTATGGTCCAGATTTTCCTATTGTTACTGTGCATGACTGGGTAAAAAGCCAAGCTTGTTTAAGTGATATGTTAGGAATTTCTCAATGGTTAGCTGTAATCGGTGGTAGTTTAGGTGGTATGCAAGCTTTGCAATGGGCTATAGATTTTCCTGAACGTTTAAGATACTGTGTGATTATTGCTGCTGCCCCAAAATTGACTGCTCAAAATATTGCATTTAACGAAGTTGCTCGGCAAGCTATTTTAAATGATCCTGATTTTCATAAAGGCCATTATTATCAGCATGATGTTGTACCAGAACGAGGTTTAATGTTAGCTCGTATGTTGGGACATATTACTTATTTATCTGATGCAGCTATGCGGAAAAAATTTGGCCGTGAGTTAAGAGAGGGTAAATTAAATTTTGGGTTTGATGTTGAATTTCAAGTAGAAAGCTATTTACGTTATCAAGGTCGTGCATTTGTAGAACGATTTGATGCTAATACTTATTTATTAATGACCAAAGCTTTAGATTATTTTGATCCGGCTAAAGAACATGATAATAATCTTTCTACAGCGTTAGCAAATGTTATGGCTAAATTTTTGGTAATTTCTTTTACCAGTGATTGGAGATTTTCATCAGCTAGATCACGAGAAATAGTTAAAGCATTGTTTGATAATAAAAAAGATGTTAGTTATGCAGAAGTTACTTCTCATGATGGTCATGACGCTTTTTTAATGCCAATCCCACATTTCATCCAAGTTTTCAAAACATACATGCAAAATATACCGAGTGAATAATGGAATTACGTACTGATTTAGCATTGATTAGTGAATGGATTACCGAAAATTCCCATGTTTTAGATTTAGGTTGTGGTGATGGAACTCTATTGGAACATCTACGTGATTCTCGTTCGGTAACTGGATATGGATTAGAAATTGCCGATGATAATATTGTGTCCTGTGTGAAAACTGGGATTAATGTGATTCATACTGATTTAAACCAAGGTTTATCTGATTTTAGCGATGATAGTTTTGATTATGTTGTGATGACCCAAGCGATTCAAACTATTTTACAACCAGATACATTATTAATGGAAATGTTACGAGTTGGTAGACAGGGTATTGTAACGTTTCCTAACTTTGGGCATTGGCGAGCTAGGTCTTCATTATTTTTTGGTGGAATTATGCCAATATCCAGAGCTTTACCAAGTAAATGGTATGAAACTGTAAATATCCATCTTTGTACTTTACGAGATTTTGAAAATCTATGTGATCAACTTGATATTGAAGTTTTACAACGAGCAGTAGTAGATACCAAACATTGTACTAGTAGGTTTATGCGTTTGTTACCAAATATATTTGGGGAAGTTGCTTTATATAGATTGCGTAGTAAATCAGTAAAAAATCTTTAGTAATCAATAATTTATATAGAAAGAAGTTTCGCAGAAATTTCATGATGTTCACGGAACGTCCTTATTCCGTGAACTAATCAATTTTTCAGCGAAACGGTTATAATTGCCCTGACACGTCCGGTCTCATAGGGCGACTCCGCACAAAGCATCT
>DAOUSL010000167.1 GCA_030627235.1 Thioploca sp. | reverse complement strand
GTTGGGTATGGCTTGCTATAGACCGTGCTACTCGTGAAATTGTCGGTATGTATATTGGTAATCGTGACATAACTGGTGCCAAGGGATTATGGAACTCATTACCACCTGTTTATAAACAGTGTGCTGTTTCTTATACAGATTTTTTGGCAGCATATGATGTCATTTTTCCTAAAAAACGCCATAAATCTGTTGGTAAAGAAACTGGTCTTACAAATCGCATTGAACGCTTTAATTGCACCATGAGACAACGAGTCTTTCGTTTAGTCAGAAGCACTCTTTCTTTTTCCAAAAAACTTTCAAATCATATTGGGGCTATCTTCTATTTATCATTATAATACTAATATCATTTAATTTTATACATCACTACTTCGTTCAGGACTACCAATATTATGTAGTAAATTAGACATAATTCCTAAATAAGGATAAATGTAGGATGCAATAAACGAAGGGAATTGCATCAAGATGTAATTCGTAAACTAATTACATCCTACAAAAAGTCCGTAATTTACTGTATATCTTAAGAATAGTCCAACAAAAATCAGTAAATAATTTTTATATTTTCATCTCCAACTAACTCTTGTAATTGTTCTAATAACTCAGAATTAGGTTTTACTCGCCAATCATTTCCCAGTGCTAATTCAATTTTGGCTTTTCCATAACTATAATTAATCGCTACTAAACATCTACCTTTACGATTGATATTTAAAATAGAAACTAACTTAGGAGCGAAATTTTTATCTACTGTTTGCTCAGAAATAATGTTAATTTCCAATCGATTAGCAAAATTTCCCCGAGCTGTTTCAAACGTAGTAATATTACGAGCAGTCATTGCATAACCACCATTATAATCATCTACTCGCACTTCTCCATCAATTAGCAATAAAGCATCTTTAACCAAAATATTCTGCATTGTTTCATACAACTCAGAATAAATCTTCACATCCATTCGAGCTGTACTATCATCCAAAGTCACAAAAGCTATTTTAGTGCCTCGTTTATTGAAAGCAGTTCGTAAGTCCGTAACTATACCGGCAATTCGCATAGTTTGCTTATTATCTGTTGGCTTAACATTTACCAATCTATTACGAGTTAATTGAGATAATTCAAATAAATACGGTTCAATAGGGTGGCCACTTAAATAAAATCCTAAGCTTTCTTTTTCCGCATTTAAATACTTAGCTTGCTTCCACTCTTTAATATTTTTAACAAAAGGCGGTTCTTTTTTAACCTCAGTCTGTGAAGGTATAGCAAATATGTCATTCTGTCCGGCAGCACTATCACTAGAATGTTTCTCAGCTGATTTTATCGCAATTTCTAACGATTCCATCAAAGTAGCTCGATTAGGCCCTAATTCATCTAAAGCTCCACATTTAATCAATGGCTCTAATATTCTGCGACTAGCTTTACGTAAATCAATTCTGCGACAAAAATCAAATAAATCAGTAAATTCTCCTTCTTTACGTTCATTAACAATACTTTCTAAAGCGGCTTCACCAGCACCTTTAATAGCTCCTAAACCATAGCGAATAGCTTTATTTTGATCATCAATAACAGTAAATTTATATTCAGAAACATTGACATGTGGTGGTAAAATCTGCAATTTCATAGAACTACGACATTCTTCTACCAATGGTACTAATTTATCGGTATTGTCCATATCAGCAGATAATACAGCGGCCATAAATGCAGCTGGATAATGGGCTTTTAACCAAGCTGTTTGGTAGGAAACTAGGGCATAGGCGGCGGAATGTGAGTTGTGAACAATAATATCATTAGCAATAAAATTATGAGTATTTTTAATTTCTAAATCATAAGTCATTGCAGAGCCGACAGCTTCTATTGTTTTTACTTGTTCCCAAAATACATGTTCAGTTTTTATCCAAGGTTGAAGCGTATCAATAAGTTCTAAATCAGGCTTATTTAAATACTGTTGTAATTCACTTAATACTTGTTCACAACTATGTTGTCCAATAGTTTTAATAAAGTTTTCAATACTGGAATGTCCTACAATATTTACTATATAATTTATAGGCTTGTTCTTAGATATATTAGTTTTAAAACTACTGACAATCTTAAGTCGTAATAATAAATGCTGTAATTGTTTTGCCAGTATTTTAGATGAAGTAGCAAAATATGGTATAGGATCACTTGTTTCAAAAATAAATTCATTTTTAGCCCAAAATATTCCTAAAAAAATAGTTAACGACCTATTATTTAATTGAAATATAATATCAGGAATTTGTTTCTGATTTGCATTATTTAAATTTAATCTTTCCAACCATAATATCGCTTCAGATTTATAATTTTCCCAACTATTTTGCCCTTCAACAGAAAGATAATTTGGTGAAGCAATACGTTCTCCTTCTTGTAATTCTTCTAATTTTTTCCAACCATGCAAGGTTAAAAAAGGATGATTAGCTGTTGCTTTAATCGTCTTTCCTAAAGAGGTAGTCAATTTTAAAACAGGTTTTACCCCATTTTGCATAACATTAACTACATTGCCAACCCCAATTTTCCAATTATCTTGTAAACTAGCTACTGTTTGAATTTTATTATGATAAATACTTTCTAAACTCAACAGTTCTCCAGTAGTATAATCTGCAATTAAAGTTTCTCCAACTAAACAGCGATTAAAACCATATTCAGCAAATTTCTCCATTAAATCAAATATATATATTGCTATTTCTTCTGGTACTTTACGTGCTACAGCACCTTCTAAAAATATAGTTCTTTGTTTTGCCATTTCCTCCGGTTTCTTTTTACCCATTGCGCGCCGAAGCAAATCTGCCCCACCCAAACTATACCCAGCCAAGATTTGAGCTATCTGCATAACCTGTTCTTGGTAAACGATTACTCCATAAGTAGGCTTTAAAATATGAGATAAATCAGGATGCGGATATTCAATTTTAGCTCGACCGTGTTTCCGTTCCACAAAATCATCTACCATTCCAGACTGCAATGGCCCTGGTCGGTATAAAGCCACTAACGCAACAATATCTTCAAAAGTATCCGGTTGTAATCGCCGGATCAATTTCTTCAGACCACCAGATTCCAACTGGAAGACTGCTGTAGTATCTCCACGTTTTAATAAGTCATAGGTTGTGACATCATTTAACGGAATTTTCAGAATATCTATCGGTGTTTCCAAAAAATGATTGATAGTCTGTAACGTCCATTTAATAATGGTCAAAGTTCGTAAACCCAAAAAATCAAACTTAACTAATCCAACAGCTTCCACATCATTTTTATCAAACTGACTTATCAAATCTTGGCTATCTTGTTCACAATAAAGTGGAGTAAAATCAGTTAGTTTAGTTGGAGCAATCACCACTCCACCAGCATGAGTACCGATATTTTTAGTCAAACCTTCCAACTGACGAGCTTTATCAATCAAAGAATGAACTTCTTCTTCCTCCTCATAGCGACTACGAAGAATTGGCTCTTTGTCCAAAGCTTTATCTAAAGTAATACCAATTTCAAATGGAATTAATTTAGCAATTTTATCAACAAAACCATGAGGATGAGATAAGACACGTCCAACATCTCGCACTACTGCCTTGGCTGCCATCGTACCGTAAGTTATAATTTGGGAAACTTTATCTCGACCGTAATGTTCTGCTACATAATTAATAACTTCATCTCGGCCTTCTATACAAAAATCTATATCAAAATCGGGCATGGATACCCGTTCTGGATTAAGGAATCTTTCAAACAGTAATTCATATTTAATTGGGTCTAAATCAGTTATATTTAGCACGTAAGCTACTAAAGAACCAGCACCTGATCCTCTTCCAGGGCCAACTGGCACACTATTATCTTTTGCCCACTGAATAAAATCTGCCACAATTAAAAAATAACCTGGAAAGCCCATTTGTAAAATAACGCCTAATTCTATTTCTAACCGTTCATCATAAGGTTTTCTAAGTTCAATAAAAGATTCATCAGCTTTATTAAATAGGAAAGCTAACCGTTGTTCTAAACCTACCCGAGTTTTTTGCCGGAAATATTCCTCAATAGTTTGGCCTTTTGGAATTGGAAAATCAGGTAGAAAGTTTTTACCTAAAGTTAAGCCTAAATTACAGCGTTTAGCTATTAACCAAGTATTTTCAATTGCTTCTGGTATATCAGCAAACAGCTCTTCCATCTCTTCTGGAGTTCGCAAATATTGTTGTGGGCTATAATTTTTGGGTCGCTTAGGATCGGCAATTACTTTACCAGCATTAATACAAACTCTTAATTCGTGGGTATCATATTCATCATTTCCCAAAAAACGTACATCATTGGTGGCAACCACTGGAGTCTTAGTGTCCAAAGCTAAATTGACTGCAGCATGAATATATTCTTCTTCATTCAGTCGGCCAGTACGTTGTAATTCCAGATAAAAACGGTTTGGAAATAAATTATTCCATTGTTCTAATTGCTGTTTTGTATCCTGACTAGCCAATAATAGTTTGCCTATTTCACCTTCACGCCCACCAGATAATGCAATCAGACCGTCAGTATTATCTTGCAGCCATTCTTTATGTAAATATGGAATATTATCTATTTGGCCTTCAGTATAACTGCGGGAAACTAAACGAGTGAGGTTTTTATAACCAATATTATTTTGGCATAATAATACTAGACGAGATTTTTCATTATTACTAATTAACCATACATCAATCCCAATTATTGGTTTAATTCCAATTGCTTGAGCTGCACGATAAAACTTAACTAATCCAAATAAATTATTTTGATCGGTAATAGCACAGGCGGGCATACCAGCTTTATGGATTGATTTTACTAAAGGTTTAATTCGGACTAAGCTGTCGGAAAGCGAGTATTCGGTGTGTAAATGTAGATGGACGAAATTTGGCATTAGTTTGTTTATAGGAAATTAAAGTAACCTATTTTAACATGTACTAATGGGTATTTATGAAATTAAAAATCTTTATTCATTATGATTGCTTATTTTCAGATATTAATTATCTTATTCTATGTTTAATTAAAGTTTTACAAGCAGTTTCTGTGACACCTGAACCAATTGGTAAATTTTCAGCAACATGCTCAGAATAATTTATTATATCTTTATGATTTTAAAAGTAAGTTAATGCCGATAATAAGTTATCTTTTACTGGTTAAACTAGTTTTCTTAGATAATGTTTTCATTTCTGTTATAATTTTTTCTACAAATTCTGGTTTGTGTTTGAGTCGTTTACAACGTTCATGTAACCATAGCTCTCGTTTGGCACTATTGACTGGATAATCTGCATAACTTTGTTTACCATTTTTATATGTTTGGAGTTACAGTCAGGACATTTAATGATTTTTTTCTTAATTAAAATTTATTTGTAATATGTGTTTTTATATCATTTTGTTATAAAATAATTTTGCAATATCAAATATATTTTATTATCACATAATCTTATTTATAACTTTACATCTATAACACTACCAATAATTTATATGAAAATCATTATTTATTTCAGTATTTTCAATGTTATCTTTTATCATGTTATTAATCTTTATAAATAATTCCTTTTTTTATAGTTAAGTTAGCTGTTAAATTACGATTAATTAAGTATAAATCTACTGACTACAGTTAAGAACGTAAAGTCAATTTGATGGCTTTGTGATAGATGAATAATATTTTATACTTGTACGAACAGCATACTGTAAACTTTTATAATCTGCTTTACCAGTGCCAGCTATATCTAAAGCAGTACCATGACCTACTGAAACCCGTAAAAAAGGTAATCCCAAAGTTATATTTACCACTTCCGCAAAACCGTATTGTTTAATCATTGGTAAACCCTGATCATGATACATTGCTAGGACTACGTCTGTGCTGGATAATAATTCTGGAATAAAAGCCGAATCAGCTGGAATTGGACCTTGTAATCGTAACCCTTCTGCTTGTAATTTATGTATAGTGGGAATAATAGTAGTTATTTCTTCTATGCCTAAATGACCGTCTTCACCAGCATGTGGATTTAAACCACAAACCAAAATACGAGGATTTTCTAAACCTAACTTAGTTTGTAATTCAGAATGTAGAATTTTAATGATTGTTGCTAATTTTTGGCTAGTTATAGCTGAACTTATTTTAGATAAAGGTAGATGGGTTGTAACTAAAGCCACTCGTAATCCAGGTCTTACCAGCATCATAACTACATCAAGAACATCGCATTGATTAGCTAAAAATTCAGTATGACCGGTAAAAGGAATACCAGCTTCATTAATAATTCCCTTATGAATAGGAGCAGTAACCAAAATATCACACTGGTTGTTTAAACAAGCTTGACTAGCTTGCCTAAGTGCTTCTAACACATAAGTTGAATTAGTAACATCTAACTGTCCGCATATTACAGGTTGCTGAGTGTTAATTGGGACAACATTTAGCTCTGTTGGTTGATGTGGTGAAATAGATGCTAAAGATTTGATAATATTTAATTTTAAAGGCAAATTTAGTTTATCAGCTCGCTGTTGTAACATAACAGGGTCAGCAAAGACAACCATACTAGCAACTATCGCTTCTTGAGCCATTTGCACCACAATATCTGGTCCAATTCCGGCAGGTTCTCCGGTAGTAATTGCAATTCTAGGTGGTGTAATCAAAATAGTCCTAATTTAAAATTAACAAATGCTTCATCACGTAATTGTCGTAACCAAGCTTGCAATTCCTCATTAATTTTCCGTTTATGAATTTGCTTAGTTGCTTCGGTACGAATTACTTCTTCAGTATTATCATGTTTACGTCGTTCTAATACTTGGAGAACATGCCAACCATAACGAGATTTAAATGGTTTACTAACTTTATTTAACTGTATTTTATTCATTATATCTTCAAACTCTGGCACTACATCTCCTGGACTAATCCAACCCAATGCTCCACCTTTTGCCGCTGAATTTGAATCGTTAGAGTTAGCTCGAGCCAAGTCAGAAAAATTATCACCTTGCTCAATTCTAGCCTTAAGTTCTTCTAAATGATTACGAGCATCATCATCCGAGATGAAATCGTTAACTGTTAATAAAATATGTTGAACTTTGGTTTGGGTAATAATACTTGGTTCACCAATATTCTTAGCGGCTAATTTAATAACATGAAAACCATTAGAATCTCGTAAAGGGCCAGCTATATCACCTGCTTTCATATTACTCACTATACTAGAAAGTAAAGTTGGCATTTCACCAATTGTCAGCCAACCTAAATTTCCACCGTCAAGAGCTTGAGCACCGTCCGAAGTAGCAACTGCCATAGCTTGGAAATTTCCACCTTGTTTTAATTCTGTTACAATTTTTTCAGCTTTCTGTTTAATTGTTTCAATATCTTCTGGTGATGGTATATCTGGGGTTTCTAGTAAAATATGCCAAATATTATATTCAGTAGTTGCTAAACCTTGTTGCTCTTTATTGGATAGAAAATTATCAACTTCACGATCTGTAATGCTAATCCGACTAGCAACCTGTCTTTGTTGTAATCTATGAATAATCATATCCTTACGAATTTGTTCCCGCACTTGTTCGTAATTACGACCTTCTGTTTCCAATTTAGTTTTAAAACCTTGTAAATCAAGACTATTATTGGTAGCTATTTCTCGTAATTTTTCATTCAAACTACTATCTTCAACATTAATACCAATACGTTTAGCTAATTGCAATTGCAAACTAGTGAGAACCATTTTTTCTAAAACTTGTTGCTCTAATTCTTTGACAGGAGGTAGCACAATATTTTGTTGTTGCAATTTAATTTTAATATTTTGTACTTCTTCTTGTAACGCTATATTCACAATAACTTCATCATCAACAATTGCTACAATATGATCAAGTAATTGAGCAAACGTTACAGTTGGTATAAATATTAATAATAAATATATATTTTTCATAATATTACTTTGGTAATTAACTTAGACGTTGTAATGTGTTAGCTAGTTCTATCCCTAAGTTTGATATGGTAGTTTGTTGCACATCATTAATGAGATTTCCATCTTCATTAAATGCTTCAAATGCCATTGGAATTCCTTCTTGATTTGGCAAAACTATAACGCCTAAGTTGCCTAATAGCATTCGTAAAAATACTAAACCTCTAGTACCTCCTAAACCACCAGCTGCTGTTGCCATAATGATAGCTACTTTGCCTTGGTATGCAAGCAATCGTCCTTCATCTGGAGATTCTTTCCTAGAAGCCCAATCTATAGCATTTTTTAATAATGGGCTAAATGCACTATTGTATTCTGGTGAAGCAATTAAAAAACCGTCATGCTCAATTAATAATTGTTTAAATTCTTTCGCTTTAGCTGGCATGCCTTGTTTAGCTTCTAAATCTTCATTAAAAATCGGCATATCATAATCAATTAAGTCGATTACTGTAACATCTGCACCAGTTTGCTTGGCACTCTTTGCTGCAATTTGTACTAATTTGGTATTGAAAGAACCCTTTCTACTACTACCAGAAAATGCAAGTATTTTATTCATATATTATATGTTTAGTTTAAAGTGATATAAATTATAAAACGGCAAGAAATGGGTTTAAATTATGAATTATTTAACACCCAATATATGAAAACAACCTACTTATAATTAAGTATCTCACTTAAATTAGCATAGTGCAAGAATATTGTTACTAAATAATTTAATTTTCTGAAATATCAATATTAAAATTATCGTATTTCAAATAGTTAAAATGTAATTTATTATTCTTTAAACAGGAATCTATTCTATGAATAATTTATTTTCCAGTTTTTAAAAAATTAAAAATCCGAAAAGAGAATAAAGAGATATTTTCTAGTTCCCACTCACCAGAGTCAATGCCATTAAGTTAAGGAAAAAGAAGTGGTACAATAAAGAGATACAAAGAAAAAACAAAAGGTATAAACATGTTATTAATATTTAAAAAAACAGTCAATAGAAACGAG
>DAOUSL010000412.1 GCA_030627235.1 Thioploca sp. | reverse complement strand
TGGAGCAATTTGGGTAGGGATTCTTTTATTCATCATTATAATAAATGTTTTTCTTAATATAATTTATCTTGGCATTACATCTATAACACTACCATAATTGAATAGTGCCACCTTGCGTTGCGGTGCTATGTATGCCGTTTTTAGTCAATGAGAATTTCACCAGCTTGTTGAATTGAGGCTAAATTAAGCGTACCACCGGGCGCATAAAGTTGACTGAAACGTTGGTCACGATACTGTGCAGCTCGGATTTCTTCTGGAGTATCATTTAGTAAACCCTCCAACGGCAATTCATCCACACCTTGACTGAAATAAATATCGCCACCTATCAAAGATAGGCTTTTGCTATCAGGTACTTGTAATAAGGCACGAGGCGTTCCCGATTCATTTAACACGCCACGTCCATTGACCTCAATTTTGCCATGCTAATTATCCAAAAAACCAAATGCTTCCACTGGTGCAACAGTTAAAATACTATCGTTGGGATAACGAGCATCAAATCGTCCATTTTCTCCCAAGCATAAATAATCAGCTGTACTAGCATGAAAGCTTCCTTGTACGTCTAACCTAGCATTAGGTCAAAACATAATTCCATATGGATTAAGAAAATACATATCATCATTGGGAATTGTCGAACGAATTAAGCCATCAATATTGGACGGGTTGCCACCGGTTACTCGGCTGATAATATTATTAATAGAATTTGATCTAGAAAATATAGCACTTTCAAAACTATTTAAATTAAAATCTTGAAAGCTATGGAAAAGATTATTACCATGTTGTTGGCCTAAATCTGGAGTGATTTGGAAATCTGGACCGGATAAGTTTATATCTTGTCCAAGAGTGCCATCTGTTATAACTTCGGCATTTAAAGAATGGCTAATTAATAATAATATGAATAATTTTTTTAACATTGTAAGCACCAAAGATTGCAAATTATATATTTTTCTGATTAAATAGATGGTAAGTAGCTTGAAGGTAGTTTTGTAACAACCCCAAGCCTAGACAATTAACTAAACCAGCTAGTCTTGCCGTACGAATAGTATAGCAGACTGCTACCAAATAGGAGCAATCCATGTTATCCCATCTATATATCGTTGAATCTAAACACGGTTTAGTCAAAATAGGACGTAGTTCATGCCCCAAAAGACGTATCGCTGAAATTGCCAAAGCCACTGGAACTCCAGTTATTAAGCAATATCTATCCCCACTATGTTTAAATGCCCATAAAATTGAACGTTATTTACACAAACATTTTACTGAATATCGACAACAAGGTGAATGGTTCAAGGTAAAATTCCAGATTGCAGTTAAAGAGGCTAAAAAGCAGGATTTTCAAACTGA
>DAOUSL010000234.1 GCA_030627235.1 Thioploca sp. | reverse complement strand
CTAGTCACGGACTACTCGACTTCGGCTTGCCTCTCCATGTCTCGCAGCGTAAGTAACAGTATGTAAATTTTGAAATGCAGATTCTATTTTTGTTTCTTGGTGAACTTGAATACCTTCTTCACTAACTAATTCAATAATTTTTTGCCTGTGCGACTCAATATCTGCCACTATTAACAGGTTTTTCACCGTTCTAGTCAAAAACTGCTCTATTTGTTTAAAAGCATCAGTTAATCTTTCCATACTCACTGGTTTGAGTAAATAACCAATTGCCCCCATTTTCTTTGCATCCATACTTTGGTCGACAGCAGACATAAAATGCACTGGAATATGGCGAGTTTCTGGGTTGTCTTTCAATCGTTCCATCACACTCCAACCATTCATTTCTGGTAATCCTACATCTAAAATTATGGCACTTAATTAATGTTGTTCTGAATTAACTTTAGTTATGTCATTGGTAAATTAACCTTGTAAAAGTTGTTGAGCATCAGCACCTTTAATTAACCCCAGATAAGATAAATATGTTGTGAGATTAGTTTCTATAAGAAATTCTTTTAATTGTTTTTTCATTTAGATTGAGTAAAAATTTTAAATAAGTTATTTGCTACAATATCCCAACTGAGACTTTCTGCTTTTTTACGAGAATTACTTCCCATTAACTCTATTTGTTCTGGGTTTTTAATAAGGTATTCAATTTTATGTTGTAAATGCTCTTCATCATTTTTTTGTAGTACAAAACCATTTTTATTATTTTCTACCATTTCAGAACTTCCACCAACATCACTTACTATACAAGGTAAACCAGAAGCCATTGCTTCCAATACTGAATTACTCATACCTTCATTTTTAGATGGTAATACAAAGATATCAGCTTGTTGGTAAATTTCAACTAATTCTGTTTTAAATTTTTCACCATATAATTTCAAATTTAATTTTAACTGGTTAGCCAATTGCAATAAATTTTCTCTTTCTGGACCTTCGCCAGCAATTTGAATTTCAATTTCAATATTTTTTGGTATTTTAGCCACTGCTTTTAATAACATTGCATAATTCTTTCTTTCAACTAACCGTCCTACTGATAAAATTATGATTTTTTTAGTCAGTGATTTAGATTGGATAGTAGGATAAAAATATTGAGTATCAACTCCATTATAAATTATCCCAATTTTTTTATTTGGCAAAAATTTTTGAGCTAATTGTTTGAGTCCTTTAGAGTTTGCATATATATTCGTTGCAGATTTCCAAGTAATAGGTGATAACCAAGACAAAATAAGTTTATCTAACCAATACCATCTTTTTTAATAAAAAGGCACATCAGAACCTTGCAATCTTACCGCATATGGTATTTTTCGAGATATTTTTAATAATAAGCCAATAAAACCAGCAGGAACGCCAGAATAACAAAAAACCAAATTATATTCTTTAGAAGACAATAACTTAAAACTATAAAAAAATGCTTTCCAAGAATATATAATCAAATTTAAAGTTGTTTGAAAATGTAAGTTTTTATTTTTTTTACCGAAATCTAAAAAATGAATAGTTGAATTATTTGTAAAATCTTTTATCTGGAATTTATCACATGAAGCTGTAACCACATCTATTTGCAAATTTTGGAATTCTTCAAATTTTTGTAAGGTAAAGAATAGTTCATTGGCAGTGCCTCCACCTAACGGAGGAAATTCATTGCTTAAAATTAAAATTTTCATATTTTTTCAAAAATTATTTATTAATACCCATAGATTCCACAAAAAAGCTCTTTGATCAGCCTTTCCTTGAGTATGTTCGTTTATTTTTTCTTTAATAAAAGTAGAATTTAATGCAGAAAAACTAGTTGAAGAGAAGGTTAGTTCTTTTTGTTGAAACCACTTACCAATAGGAACTCCAAAGCCTTTTTTCTTTCTATAAATAATATCATTTGGTAACATTGGTTCTAATGCTTTCTTTAAAATATACTTGGTTTGCCCATTTCGAAATTTATATTCATTTGGAATTTTACGGACAAAATTAACCAAATCTATATCTAAAAATGGCGTGCGTGCTTCCAGTGAAACCTGCATACTAGCTCTATCTGTTTTGACCAGTATATCATCTTGTAGATAGAGTTTGGTATAAAATTGTAAAGTTTTATCTATTAAATTAGTTTGTTGACAAGATTCCCATTGCTCTATAGCTTCAGAATAAACTTCTTCTAATTCAATAGGTTCTTGAAATAGTTCTGCTAATTCATTTGGAGCTAAGGTAGCCATCCATACTGGACACCAAAATTGTGGTGAATGATTTAAACCTCGTAAAGTACGTTTGATTTTAAAATCTAAACTCATATTACGATGTGATACTGGTAAATGAGCAAACAACATTTGAATAGCTTTATGAACAGGCTTAGGAGTTAATTTATCATATAAATTTGCCCATTTTAAAGCTCGAAACGGATCATAACCAGCAAAGAGTTCATCACCACCATCACCACCTAAAGCAACTGTTACTTTACGTTTCGCATGTTGACACAGTAAATAAGTGGGTAATAAGGAACTATCTCCCATCGGTTCATCCAATTTACTAATTATTTTTGGTAATAATTCTTTACTTTTTTCAAGAGATAAAGTTTCTGGATAATGTTTAGTACCTAAAAACTTGGCTACTTGATCAGCATAAATTGACTCATCAAAATCTGGTTCAGTGAAACCTATACTAAAGGTATTTAAATTAGCTGGATCAATATGTTTACTTGCAAAAGCTGCTATAGCAGAGGAATCAACTCCACCACTTAAAAAAATACCTAGTGGTACATCGGACATTAAACGCCTTTGTACAGCTTTGTCCATCAATTCTCTTAACTGCTCTCCCCATTCAAGTTCAGGCTGTTTAGGAATAGTAGTGAATGGTTCTAATAAAAAGTCCCAATATTTGGTTATAGTAAATGTATTTTCGGTTACTTTATAAAGAAGAGAATGTCCAGCTGGGAGCTTATAAATTTTATCATAAAGAGAATGTGGGGCTGGAATATAACCATAAGCAAAGTATTTTTTAAGACTAAGGCTAGATAGGTTGGATTGAATATTAGGGTGGCTTACAACTGCATTAAGTTCGGAGGCAAATACAAATGTATTATGTTGTTGAGTATAAAAAAAAGGTTTTTTACCAAAGCGATCACGGCTACAGAAAATAACATTTTTACTACGGTCATATAAAGCAAATGCCCACATGCCGTTTAGCTTGTTTGGTAATTCTTGACCCCATTCTGCATAACCATGTAATAATACTTCAGTATCAGAATGATGAGTAACAAACTGATAACCTTTGGCTATTAATATTTTGCGTAATTCAAGATAATTGTAAATCTCACCATTAAAAATAATTCCCAACTTATTATCTTTAGTCCACATTGGCTGTTTACCATCAGCAATATCAATAATGGATAAACGCTTATGTCCCAGATAAATTCCTTGTTCAGTATCATACCAAAAACCTTCTGCGTCTGGACCACGATGCTTAAGTTTCTGAGTTATATGTTTTAAGGTTGCTAACGAACCATGACCTACAAATCCAGCAATTCCACACATTTCTTAGTCTTCATTAATGTTTAATAACTGATTTATATGATAAGTAAGTTTATCTTGGGATTCATGATATGTTCGTACTAAAAGTTCTCCAATTAAACCTAAAAATATCGACTGTACTCCTAAAATAGTTAACATTACGGACATTAATAATAATGGATTACCAGTTAAAGAATGTCCATATAAAATTTTTTCTACCAATAAAGCTAAAATCAATAAAATACCACCTAACATAAGTATTATACCAACGCTACCAAATACATAAATAGGATTTTGAGAATAGCTATTTAGAAATTTTACTGTGAATAAATCTAATAAAACTTTTACTGTACGTCCAAGGCCATATTTAGATTTACCAAACTTACGTGGATGGTGTTTTACTGGAACTTCAACTATACTAGCACCAACATTTACTGCATAAGCTGGTAAGAAACGGTGCATCTCTCCGTAAAGTTTATAACCTTTTAATACTTTATTGCGGTACACTTTCAAAGTGCAACCATAGTCATGCAAATGAACTTTG
This sequence comes from Thioploca sp., assembly GCA_030627235.1. Classification (GTDB taxonomy): domain Bacteria; phylum Pseudomonadota; class Gammaproteobacteria; order Beggiatoales; family Beggiatoaceae; genus DRQV01. Next base: position 771 of record DAOUSL010000234.1, on the reverse strand, counting down.
GTTATATTAGATATCAACCAATTGGCCATTTTAGAAGGTAGAATACGTGTTAACCAAGTATCTTGTCTATCTTTACGCCAGCCACTTACAACATCATAACCCTCATTCAATTTGGCTAACAACATTGGAATATCAGTGGGATCATTTTGTAAATCGGCATCCATAAAGATAACAGCATCTCCTACTGAATAATTTATTCCAGCAGCTATAGCGGAAGTTTGACCATGATTACGGGTAAATTTTATTACTTTTGCTTTAACATTTTGTTGAGCAATTTGTCCGAGTATTGAAAAGCTATTATCATTACTACCATCATCCACATAGATAATTTCATATTCATAATTTAAAGAAATAAGTACAGCCATTAAATTTTCATGTAAAAGTAATAGGTTGTCTTCTTCATTGTAAACTGGAATAATAATAGATAAAGATGATATTGTTTTTTTCATTAATTTGGTAAAAATTTAGATAACCTCACAATTTTATTAATCAAAAATAGTTTTGTGTAATATATTTTTAATTGTGTTTTAAAATGGTTAAAGTTTATAGTAAAACTACAATAGGAACATATTTATGCGTATTAAATTCTGCCCTTATACAATTATATTAATTTTAATCTTCTCAGCTTTTTTTCTACATACCATTTTTATTCTTAATGAAGATCATGCGTTAATGGTTGCTTATGAAACTGGAGATTCTGGACATTTAGCATATGGTTTAATGAATATGTTTAACTATCCTATTTTTAGCCAATATAATTATTACTTTACT
>DAOUSL010000439.1 GCA_030627235.1 Thioploca sp. | reverse complement strand
CGATACATCTTTATTGTTATTTTCTTATTTGCTTGGAACATCTGGTATAGCAAAATGGTACATTCTTTTACATTTTCAGCATTCATCCCTTTAAATCGAAACCAGTTCCAATGACTTCCCTTTTCTATACGAACGCCCTTATCAAATATCTGTAGCAATTCGGGGAATCTACATAGTTCATTAGTATCCTGTTTATATAACATGTTATACGAACTATACTCCTGCATTGGATATGTAGTGTCTGGTAAAATATCTTCCACGCTTAATACTTCACGCTTTTTCATTATAATTCCTCTTTGGTTAATTAAGTAATGCAATACATGATATATCAACAATGGACTTTTGGCAAATAAATATTTATACTTACTTCTTTTTAATCTGAAGAGTAGGATGTAAAAATGGTAGCAGTAAGTAAAAAGACAATGATTCCTTGGATGTATAAAAACGAGTTATTAGTTGAAACCCCTAAAGGTGCATTGGGTTTTGTATACGAAATAACAAATGTGATTACGGGCAAGAAATATATAGGTAAAAAGAACTTCCTTAGTAAAACTAAAAAAGCATTTAAAAAGCTTGATGGGACAATAGCTAAGAATAAAAAAGTTACCATTAAGGAGTCTAATTGGAAGTATTACACAAGCTCATCAAATGTAATTGCTGACAAAATTGACGACAGTAAAACACGTTTAGGTGGAGAGTGGTTATTGGAGTGGGAATTTGAAATACTATCAATTAACAGTAATCTGTCAGAAAATAATTATCAAGAGTTACGGCTACAGGTAATGAAGGACACGCTTGATGCTCAAATGTGTACGTTATGCTTTGGTGAAAGAGAGTTATCTAGTAACTCGGATAATTGTAAGTGCGGTGGTGAATGGACGCATAGATATGATAACGGAAATATTGACAGGGTGTATTATAAAACTGCTGATGAAGTTCTTTGGAAAGCAAGAAAGGTAAGTTTTCTGGAAATGTTAAATTAAAATTTGACAGTTAAATCGTAATGCAATACACTGGTGTTGAATTTGAAGATTATTTGAGGTAAAAATGAAAAAATATAGAATTAAGCGCAAGTTTAATAAAAATGAAAAATGTTATATATACGTGATTCAAAAAAGGGTAATTTTTGGATTTTATCGAAACCTTGCTGATTTTTACGCAAAGGATGTGGCTGAGAATTG
>DAOUSL010000182.1 GCA_030627235.1 Thioploca sp. | reverse complement strand
GGAGACTCCGCACAAAGCATCTCCGTCACACCTCTTCCACCATGACTTAACGCTGAGCTTGTTCAAAAATATCAAGAAACGCCGCTATGCTTTAACTGTTTCTTCATATTTTTGAACCTCGGCTAGTCACGGACTACTCGACTTCGGCTTGCCTCTCCATGTCTCGCAGCGTGGGATTATCCAAACATCATCAAAGGCATTAAACAGTATTTTTCTAAGCATTGTGACCCACGTTATTATCAGCATATAAATCAATCGTCGTTTAAAAGCAGGTTACAAACCAATATGGCAAAAGAAATATTATGAACATACAATTAGAGATAGTGTAGATTTTGAATTAAGATTTGATTATGTACATTTTAATCCAGTTAAACATGGTTATGTTAAGAGAGTATTGGCAGTTTTCATCATTTCATCGTTATGTTGAGAAAGGATATTATGATAAGGAATGGGGTAATTTTGATGAAAAAGTTGATTTTGAATAGTTACAGAATAATAAAAATTGGTATATTTTGGTAGGGTCGGTGCAGCAAAGCGTAACCGACCATTATGATATAAAAAATACAGAAATTATTGATTGGATTTTGGTCGGTTTCATTGCATTGCACCGACCCTACCCGACTACCCAACTATTATAGTTAGTGCATAAGTGAGAACGTCATGCACCACATAATATATAATCAATCGCATTTTGTATATTGAGTTGAGATAAGGTGTATGACGCTTCGCTTATACACCCTACGAGCTGACCTCAATTATTTTTAGGCATAAATTCTCTCAAGAGATTTACTATATTGCTCAAGTATCTTTAGTCGAATTTTTTTCATTTGGCTAAACAGTTCGTAATACTCTTTCAAATTACTCTTGTCACCCTTAAGTAGATACACGTAAAGAGCATTTCGGTTTTTCCAATATTCTTTGATTAAATTTGCAAGCTCTTGGTCATTAATTAGATGGGATGTTGATACAGCAGAGCCAATGATATTACAAACATCTTTAGCTATTTTTAACTCACTTGATATATCTTTATCTAAGAGCGTTTTGCTATTCGTTGTCTTTTGGGAAATCAGGTACTTTAAGTTATTTGAAATTTCTCCAGCTAGTTGTATTTTTTCTGATATCTCTACCAACTTATTTCTTTTATAAACAAGCATATCCTTGTTTCGTTTATGGCTATGGTTTGTAATTGATACATAATAGGTCGTAACTCCGCTAATCAAAGCTCCAAACCCTATTTTTACTGCGGTATCAACTATATCTAGTACGGTTGTCACGATAAAAAGTTATTAATATTAAACAATAAAACAAAATAATCAATTGATAATATAAATTGGTAAATCAGGCAAGTTTGCCTTTATATTAATATCCTGACTTTTTGCCAGCATATTCCTGTGTATTGACCGGAAATTCAGGCATACTAACCTATAAATTTAATACACTCTCAAAACAACATACTAACCCCACCCAACTTATAAGTCAAGCAGGACTAGCAAACCCCTCAAACCATCTCCAAAACCAACTTCTTAGCGCCACTAAAATCAGCCTTACCAGTCCCAAGTTTAGGGATAGCTTCCACTGCCAAATACTGCTTCGGAAGCATAAGCGGATTAATGTCACTTTTCAACATATTACCTTTCAATTCAGCCAAATCTATTTCACCAGCTACCAACAATACAACCTGCTCACCTTTAGCAGAATCAGGAATCGCTACAGCCAGAATTTCTATTTCTTCATTATTGATAACTTCAGCAATCTGCACCTCAATTGCACTCAAGCTAATCATCTCTCCACCTAACTTGGCAAACCGAGAATAACGATCTAAAATAGTTAGATAACCATCCGCATCTATCTTTCCTTTATCACCAGATTTATACCAACGAATTCCATCTTTTTCTACTAAGACATCTGTTGTTTTCTCAGGATCATTCAAATAACCTAACATAACTTGTGAACCACCGATCAAGATTAAACCAGCTTCACCAATTGGTAATTCTACCAAGCTATTTGGATCAACAATTTTTACCGTAGTTCCTGGAATTGGTAATCCAACAGTGCCAATTTTATTGCCAGTCTGTACGTCACCGGAATGAGATAACAAGATATCAATGATATTACAAGCAGCAACTGGAGCTGTTTCAGTAGCCCCATAACCTTCATGAATTTCTTTATTAAATTTTTCCTTGAAAGCATTACGCACATCTGGATTAAGCCGTTCTGCACCAGCTATGACTAAACGCAAAGATTGAAACATTAAAGAATGTAAACGTTTGTTTTTAGTATAAATGCGTAAAAAAGTTGAAGTAGCGACTAGAATGCTAACCTGATAACGAGCAATTAATCTACCTATAGTTTTGGCATCAGTAGGATCAGGCTGACATACCATAGGAATGCCTTCTATCAATGGCATAAAAGTAGTCACTGTCAAACCAAAAGCATGAAAAATAGGTAAGGAATTTAAGATCACTTCATCATCAGGAGGATTTAACATTGATACTATTTGTTTGATATTTATCATGATATTAGCATGAGTCAACTGCACACCTTTTGGCACACCTTCACTACCACTACTGAATAAAATAGCAGCAGTATCTTCTAATTTAGTGTTATGAAAATAGCAAGCTTTCAGAATTGCAACTGGCAATAGTTTAGCTTTCAATAATCCGAGCAATAGAGTTAATTTAGGAATTCCAGCCTTAACATCTTCCAAATAGACAAACTTAGCTTTGGTTTGCAATGGGGTCATATCAATTCCACGTTCCTCAAGTTTTTTTAGAAATCTTTTAGAGGTTAATATGGTTTTAATATCAGCTCTTTCCATACATGATTCAACTACTTTTGGTGTGGCTGTATAGTTCAAATTAACTACTGTTTTACCATTAATTAATACAGCTAAGTTTGCTATTGTCGCTCCAACTGAAGTAGGTAATAATAATCCAATATTTTGCTGATCCTGCATTGATGGTTGTAACCGTTTGGCGAATACTAAGGAAGCTGTTAACAGCCGTCCATAAGTTAGTTCAGTAGTGGCATCCATCACGATTAACTTATTGCTTTGGGATTTTGCAGTGCGTAAAAAACTGATGGCTAATGGTTCTAAAGTTCGGCTATATTCTTGCCAAGTATGGATAGAAGTTTTTGATACAGCTTGCTTTACTTCTCCAGCACTAGCACTAGATGATAATGGTTCTCCAAATCCTACTGTAATCAAACGCTGACCAGAATTACCAGTTGAATAGCGATATTTTTTGGTTGCATAAGAAGACAAACTACCCCACAAACCTCGTAAATAAAATGGAACAATAACAGCTTGAGTATCTTTCACTGCTCTCTCAAATCCACTTTTAAAGACACTAAGATGACCATTATGACTGATATGTCCTTCAGGAAAGATTGCTACCACTTCACCATTACTGAGGCTTTCATGAACTTTTTGTAAAGCTTGCTTGCTACCAGTCAAACCAATTGGAATAACCTTGAACATATTTAAGAACCATTTCATATACCATTTTTCATAATAGCTGCGTAGCATTACAAACCTAATTTGCCGAGGAGAAGCAATTTGTAACATTGCCCAATCTAGCCAACTAACATGATTACCAAGTAACAGCACTCCACCAGTGGAAGGTAAATTTTTCATACCTACAACTTGTACTTGATAACGTCGTCTTAACATACCAGTAATGACATAGCGAATGAAAGATTGCGGTAATTTAACAATAGAATACATAGTTCCAATAAAAGTTACGAAAGCTAATAAATAGAAAGTATTTTGGTTAGAAAATTCGATATAAGCCAGACCAATAGCGATACCTAAAAACGTTAACATGAATATGTTTTGAATGAAATTATTAGCCGATAATATAATCCCAATTTCGCCTTCTTTTGCGTAATATTGGATCAAGGAATTGAGTGGTACGATAAATAAACCACCAAAAAATCCATATACCATAAATACTAGACCAGAAGTCAAGCTGTCTTGTAATGATGGGATTATCATTAATGAAATACAGATTCCCAATGCACCTAACGGAATCAATCCGGTTTCAATATAATTTTTAGATACTTTGCTAACAAAAGCAGCTCCAAACACAATGCCAATTCCAGCCAATGCCATGATTCCATTAGCAACTCTAGTGTCAGTTTCACCAATAACATCTTTTAGATGGGCTGGGAAGGAAGCTAAGAGAGTTTGATTGATAGCCCAAAATACTGATAATCCGATAATGCTTAACCAAATGCCTTTGTTTACCCAAGCTAATTTTAAATTATCATGGAAATAACGCAAGGTTAAATATTTACCAACTTCAAAATGTAGTTTAGAATCAGTTTGCTGTTTTTGTGGTAAACGTAGGGATAAGAACGCTTCAAGGATTATTCCGGCAATCAATAAAAAACCTACATATTTGACTGCTATTAAAATATCACCAATCTCAGTAAAGTTCTCTGAAAATAAGCTTTCAAAAAATATACTGTAAACCATGATTCCAGCCAGAATTGCTACAATAGTTACCGATTGTACGGCTGAGTTAGCTGCTGTTAAGTTATTTTTTCCAACTAATTCACGGATATAGCCATATTTAGCTGGTGAGTAGAAAGCACTTTGCAGAGCTAATATAAATGTCATCCAGAAAGCTAACCAGAATTCACCGTGGTAATAACACCAAGTGATTATGATGGTTATTGGAATTGCCGCAAAGGTAGCGACTTGGATAACTTTGTTTTTGGGAAATTTGTCAGATAAAAAACCGGCAGGAGTAAATACCATTATAAAAGGCAATAGAATCATGGCTTGAATGATGATAGTGTAAATTCTTAGCTCAGTTCCATCATAATATTTAAATAGGGCATTTTGGATAATTATTTTATGCCCCAAATCAGTAAAAGCGTTAAAGAAAACTATAGTTAGATATGGGATAAAACCTTTATTTTTCCACATGTTGATACCTAGTTAGTTGAAATTATTTTTCACAATTAAAACGTTATTAAATAAATCATATGATATTAGTGTTACACAAGTAATGCTATAAATAAAATTTAGTTATAATTAAATATAATATTGGAATAATACTTTATAACCATGCAATGTCCTAATTGTAACTCGAAACATAATATTATATAGCATTACCCAAATATTGATTATGTTTTTATTGTCAATTAGCTATGAAATGATACAATGGTAACAATCAGAATTATTAATAATATTAGTAGGATTAAGTATTGCTTGGTTTGATTATTGCAAAATTTATTACTAATAAAATGTCTAAAAATGTTAATTATTAACTTAAATAAATGTAGGATGCAATGAATGAAGGAAATTGCATCAAGATGTAATTCGTAAACTCATTACATACTACATGATGTCAGTTAATAATTAAGAATTGCTATAAGAGATAGAATGTAAATGTTTGAACAGACTTTTAAAAATATTGATGATACCCTTTGGAAAGATGCTGGGTGCAGTAGTGAATTAGATTATGTGGAGCAGACTTCGTGGGTTTTGTTTCTGAAATATTTGGATGATTTAGAAAAAGATAAGGCTACAGCCGCCGAATTGATGGGAAAGACCTATACTAATATTATTATTCCTGAATTTCAATGGATAAAATGGGCAGCACCAAAATTAGAAAATGGTAAAATTGACCACAATGCTTTAACTGGCGATGACCTTGTGGATTTTGTTAATGGTAAACTTTTCCCTTATCTAAAAAAATTTAAAACCAATGCGGAACATGCAGATACTATTGAATATAAAATTGGTGAGATATTCACTGAATTGAAAAACCGAATTCAAAGTGGTTATAATCTGCGTGAAGTGGTGAACAATATTGATGAACTTCGTTTCAGGACTCATAAGGAAAAGCACGAGATGAGCCATTTGTACGAAGCGAAAATTAAAAATATGGGGAATGCGGGGCGTAATGGTGGAGAATATTACACGCCACGACCGTTGATTAAAACCATTATTAAGGTTATGGAACCAAAAATTGGTAATAAAATTTATGATGGTGCGGTTGGTTCTGCGGGTTTTTTGTGTGAAGCATTTGAATATTTAAAGGAGAGTAAGAAATTATCTACTTCCGATGCCGAAAAGTTGCAGAAAAAATCTTTTTACGGTAAAGAGAAAAAGTCGTTGGCATATATTATTGGCATTATGAATATGATATTACATGGGGTCGAAGCCCCAAATATTATACATACCAATACGCTTGCTGAAAATCTTGCTGATATACAGGAAAAAGACCGTTATGATGTAATTTTGGCTAATCCTCCTTTTGGTGGTAAAGAAAGAGCCGAAGTGCAACAAAACTTTCCCATAAAAACTGGTGAAACTGCTTCTTTGTTTTTGCAGCATTTTATTAAAATATTAAAAGCTGGTGGCAAGGCTGGTGTGGTTATTAAAAATACTTTTTTAAGCAATACTGATAATGCTTCTATTTCATTGCGTAAAGAGTTGTTGAATAATTGCAATTTGCATACGGTGTTGGATTTACCGGGTGGAACTTTTACTGGGGCAGGGGTTAAAACGGTGGTATTATTTTTTGAGAAAGGTAAGTCTACTAAAAAAGTCTGGTTTTATCAACTTAATTTGGATAGAAATCTTGGTAAAACTAATCCGCTTAATGAAAAAGATTTGGCCGATTTTGTGACATTGCAAAAAACACAGGCTGAAAGTGAGAATTCGTGGACAGTTAATTTAAAGGGTATTGACCAAACTACCTTTGACCTTTCTGCTAAAAATCCTAATATGCCTGAAGAAGCTCCACTTCGTAAGCCTAAAGAGATATTGAAAGAAATGAAGGCTTTGGATAAAGAAAGTGCTGCGGTTTTAAATTCAATTTTGGAGATGATATGAAAGATGGTTGGGAAATGAAAAAGTTGGGTGATATAGCAAAAGTTATAGGTGGTTATTCATTTAAAAGTGGTGACTTTTTGCGGCAGGGAAAATACCAAGTTCTTAGAATGGGAAATATACGACCAGGTATTGTAAGAGAAAATGAGAGGCCTGTATTTATTGATAATTTAGACGAAACTATTTTAAAAAAAGCTTTACTTATTACTGACGATGTAATTATAACTCAGACAGGAACTAAAAACAAACGTGATTATGGGTTTACTGTAATTATAGATAAAAACAATTATTTATTGAATCAAAGAATTTCTGCAATAAGATTTTTTAAGAATTATTTACCCAAGTTTTTTCTTTATTATTCATGGACTAATTCTTTTAAAGATCAATATTTTGCTAATGAAACAGGGACTGTTGGACAAGGTAATGTCGGTATAAAAGCAATAACTGAAGCCATTGTTCCTTATATATCAATAAAAGAACAAAAACGCATAGTGGCTATTTTAGACAAAGCCTTTGCCGCCATAGATAAAGCAAAAGCCAATGCTGAACAAAATCTTAAAAATGCTAAAGAACTTTTTGAGAGTTATTTGCAAGGTGTGTTTGAGAATAAAGGTGAGGAGTGGGAGGAGAAGAAATTTGATGAAATATGTGTTCTTCAAAGGGGATTTGATTTACCAAAACGATTAAGGAATAAAGGAGTTTTTCCTTTGGTAAGTTCAAATG
>DAOUSL010000362.1 GCA_030627235.1 Thioploca sp. | reverse complement strand
GTTCCGTTGGTTTATTTATCGCATTAGATCAAGCCGCTGAGATAGAAATCTTAGTGATGCAATCACAGTTTAAAATGAAAACAGCTTCGGTAGAGGTAGCAAAATTTCAGATAGGATTACCTGTGAATGTGCAGGTGATTAATAACAAAAAGTGTTTAATTACAATAGAAATTTAATTCAGTGGAGAAAGTGAAAATGGGAATTTTGGATATGTTAGATGAAGTCTCTTCTAAAGTGAAAATTATTGAGAGCCATCCAGTTTCAGGTGAAACATTAGAGAATATGGTTCTATATTTACAAGGATTAGCATTAGTTGCTAATGTTGATAATAATATTCATAAAAACGAAGAGCAATATTTAGAATTATTAATTAAGTCATTTAAAATAGACTCTTCGATATTGGAAAGTGTCATTGATTTTTCTAAAAAACCTAGTCAAGACGTAATTTTAGAATTTATTGAAGTATTTAAAAATTCAGATACAAAACAAAATTTCTTATTTGATTCATTATGCATAAGTAGCAAGAATGGACCTTGCACTGAATCGCAATTATTAGCAATTAAAAAATTATCAGGAAGTTTGCTGATAACACATGAAAGTTATGATTCTATTCATCAGTTGAAAAATTCAACGGATGCCAAAGATAGCAAGAATTTTAACCAAAATTTATCTTCCTCCTCATTAGAGAAAAAACAATTTATATATTTAGCTGACTTTTTATCTTTAAAGCTTGATGATTTTAATTCAGGTAATGATTCTAGTGGTAATGAAGTATCAGATGATATAGAAGAGGCTGTGACACCGCCTGAAAGAGTCATAAAGTCTTTAAAAAGTATAATATTAAGTAATGAAAAAAAACTCAATTATGAATCTTCAATGTGTTCAGGGAGATCATTAAATGATGGCTCAGTCACTAAAAAAATAAAAAATGCATTTGATAGTTATGCCTATGATAGTGGTGAGGACGAATTATTATTACTTGTAGATACAACTGTTTTTGGTAATGGTAAAAAAGGTATATACGTAACAGAGAGTCATTTATATTTAAACGAAGTTGAATATAGAGGAAGAGATGGAACGGAGTGGGGAAAAATATCTGTCAAAATAAGAGAGATAACTAATGTTCGTGTGCGCCGTGATGATAATGAATTATCTATCCAAGGAGGAATTGATAAAACTAGTAGGGGTGTAAAATTTAGTTTCGTGTCATATCTGGACCGACATATGAAAACGTTAGTATCTTGTCTTGATGAATACAATAATCAATTTAATGATTCTACTGAATAAAATTTAACTGCGGCGTTTATGTCGAATATTTTCAACTAGTATATTATTATGACCTCACAGCAAGCTAAGCTATTAAGCACTTTAGTCTCTTTAGATGGTATGAATAAGACTATTTCTAAAGATGATCTGATTAGCCAGGATCTGGCCTATCTCACCGAAAAAATCAGCACCTTTAAAGTAATCGTACCAATTATCGGTAAGTTTTCTTCAGGTAAAAGCACTTTACTCAATCGTTATTTAGGTGAAAATTACTTAAAAACAGATATAGCCCCTGAAACAGCGATTGCAACTGAGCTGTGTTATTCGCAAGAAGAGCGCTTACTCATTCATTATTTAGATGGATCAACCCCAAAAGCACAGGCATTAAGTAGCTTAGACAGCTTGGTGATTGAAGAGAATATG
>DAOUSL010000387.1 GCA_030627235.1 Thioploca sp. | reverse complement strand
TGATTTGTTCTTGATTGTTATGTAATCGATAAGGAATGGGGGTATTCTTAATTAAATCACGAAATTTATCATTTGCGGCTGATATTTTCATTGAGTTTTGTATCAGCTTTGATACCAATAAAAATAGGAGAAAAGTGATTCCAACTAGATAGAGTCGTTCTTGCCAGATGTTTTTTTCCATAGTCTCCCAGCCACCCTTGGGTCTAGCAGCAATTTTCCATGATCCATTTGGTAGTGTAATGATAGATTCAACATGCTTTTTCTCAAATATCTCAGGCGAGCCAAAAAATACCTCGCCGGCATTGCCTAGTCCATCTTTACCTCGAATGGCAATGTCAATTGGTAACGCTGTCTCTAGTAGTCCACTGCGTTGGTAGAATAAATCGACATCGATAACTGCAGCAATAATCCCCCAAAAGACCTCTTCTCCTGTTGCCGCTTTAACAAATACCGGCATTCGAGTAATTAGACCTTGGCCGCCTTGTACTAACTCAATCGGCCCTGATAATTGTAATTTCCCTGTCTCTTTTGCCTTAAGGACACTATCAATTTGCTGCGGCAAGTTATGATAATCCACGCCAATCGCGGCTTCATTACCTTTAATTGGGTACATGTATTTAATAACAAGATTAGGAGAGGCGGCAATATTGCGCAGTTGCGTATGTTGGTCAAATAAGGGCTGAACAGCTAGTGCAAATTGTTCTTGGGTGAGTAATGGATTGACGGAGAATAGGGCGGGCAGCCCTTTAATAACCTGAATGTTATTATATAAATTAAAAGTTAAGTCATGCTCAATCTTATTCAGTTCTTGTTGAACACTGTCTTGATTAGTGGCTAAGTGCCGAGCACTAATGATTTTGTCGACATAAAGGGCAGAAAATAAGAGTATTCCCCAAATTAAAACAGTGAGACTAAAGTATTTAAGCTTAATATTGGGCATTCTTACTCGTGAGGTTATTTAATAGAAAAGTTGTCATTTTAATTTAACGCTTAGATTCAAATAATGACTCTTTTGAATTTCAAGTGGATAAGTAATTCGCAGTTACCTTAATAAAATCTAGTTTTCCAGTGAGTAAATCGGCAATGGTTTTAAAGTGTTTTACTTTGTCCCGTGCAACGAAAAAAGTATCTTCACTTAATTTTAGAAAAATTAGAGTGCGATATAATTATTATATCCATGTAATTGGTGCTGAAACTGACCAAAACTATCACTAGCTGTTGTAGAATCTAATTTGTACTTATAACCAACTGAATTAAATCTATTATCATGCTCGATTTAAATTTTTTAAGTATAGAAATATCGTAGAATCCAAATCTTGAGGAATCTTTAAAAAGGCTATGTCCGTATTGTAACCGTTCAGATCCCCCCTAGAAAATATCAAAATACCCCGTCATTCCTGCATGCTGTTAGCAGGAATCCATACTCAGCATAGATTCCCGATTAAACACTTCGGGAATGACGATATTTTTATGAGGGTCTGT
>DAOUSL010000027.1 GCA_030627235.1 Thioploca sp. | reverse complement strand
TCCCATTTAACATAAATGGGCACAAGCTAAAGCTATTCGAAAACAAAAATATTGTTCTATTCCTGAACTTTTCACTCTCTATAATATTTAATCATTTTATACTCGTTTGGCTATAATGCTGGTTATCTTGTATGACAAGTAACGCATTGCAATGAATATTGTCTAGCAAACATGGGAGTTGCATTGACGCTCTGTAAAAATACTAATATTATACTTATTTTCAAGCTGTTTTGTATATTTAACATATTTTTTAATACGATTTGAGTAATGAATTATATTCAATCATAAATTTGTAAATAATTCATGTCTAAAAGAAATAGTGGTGTATAAAATATAATAATATCAAGCATTGTAATGCTTGTATTATACACCACGTCTTCTTTCAGGACTACTTATAATTTGTGTCAAACTTAGAGTTAAAATTCCGATAGTCCTAAAGAAAAGCGTTTGTAGTGGTGTATAATATAAGACAAATATATCAAAGTAAAAACGATGAATTGTCCAAAATGTAACTCAGAATATATTATAAAAAATGGAAGCATACACAATGAGAAACGGAAATACACCTGTAAAGATTGTAACCGATAATTTATTTTAGAGCCAACCAATTGTATTTCTAAAGAAATTTTTGATTAATAAAATGTTATTAGAAAAAATTTCATTAGCTAGTATTGCAAGAGTTATTGATGTTTCTGAATATTGGTTACAAAAATATGTGAATGATATATATGATTCTACTCCAAAAAATATCAATGTTACATCTAAAAGGAAAATATCCAATGTGATGCAACGAAGTGGAGTGGCCTTATACGCCCAATTTGGGTAGGGATTCTTCGTGATGTGCAAAACACGTAACAAACAATGGATTTGGCTTGCTATTGATGTTAAAACGGGAGAAATTATAGGGTAGGGATTCTTACGTTGGCAACAGAGATGTTAAAGGGGCTCAAGGATTATGGGATTCATTACCACCTATTTATTGTCAATGTGCTATTTTTTTTACTTTATATTTTGCTAATCCCGCAGAAATGCCAAAGGTAACGCAAGGCGTTAGTAGTCAATCACATAACAAATAGCTCCAGCGGACAATTTACGTCCTTGGAAAATTCCGCTTAACATAATACGTTAGGAACATTTATAAAGAGAGCATAATGGGAAAGCTTGGCGGATTAATTAACGGACAAAATATCGCTTTTGATACTCATCAGGCGGGAGATGGTCAAAAAGTAAATTGGCGTGATGTTCACTTAGAAAAAAGATTGCACAGTAATAAAGGCAAAGCTCGATTTCCACTTTTAGGAAATGAAAAACCATCTAGTTCTGGTATGAATGATGATGACTTTCAACATGTAAAAAAAGAAGTTAAGAAGGCATTTAATAAACGGAAGCCGTTATTACGTGATTTAGCCAATATGGTAGTCTCTGAGTTAAAAAGATTTAGTAGTGGTAAAGCAACTCAAGAAGATGCAAAGCAAGCTGCAAAAAAACTGGCCGAATATTTTGATTTAAATACCGATTTTTTGAAAATAATAAAAGAATATGCGGATGCGGATAATGAGCTTACTTCATTTGCAACTATCCATTTTAATCCTGCAACTCAGACACGGCATGAAATACGTCAATCAAAAAACGAAATTTCAATTGAAGAGCATGATGAAAATAAACCATCACAAAAAGCTAAGTCACGCAAAAAACTCAAGCGAGCTGGACTGATAAAATAAGGAGTAGAAAAATGAGTACAAAGAAAGACTATGTTGTAGTCCTTACATTTGATTTGCATCAATCAGAGACAAAATTATATTCTCAAATAAAGACGCAATTAAAAAAACTAAATTTAGGTAAAGATAAGCGGCTTCCTAACAATATCTTTATTGGATATTTTCCAATAGAAGGAAATGAGGCAAGTCAACTAAAAGATAAGTTGAGTTATAAAGTCAAAGAAATATTCAAACAAAAACAAGTAGATGCAACATATCTTTTGGTTGTTGGTAAAGATTGGGATGGAATTGTAAAAGAAGTAGAGTCAGAGTAAAATTAATTCTAACTAAGCCTAACTTGATTCTGTACACACAATCAAAAAAACCTTGTCATGGGCTTTGGCTTTTAGTTATTTAGCTTGACAAGTAACAGAGTATCTACAAATTTATAACTCATAACCTGCAATGTAAGATGTGGTAAGGAAACGAACCGCATCAATCAAGTTGCTACACAATTGATGCAATTCCATTCGTTCATTGCATCCCTTGCTATATTGTACATTTTTGTAAGAATGTTACTATAACTTAGCTCATTTAAAAGTAGTTAATATCTATGGCTGAATTCATAATACACTGATTAAATATATAAAAATTATTTCCCCAAATATTTTCAATTTTTAAGAAGCTATTTATATGTTATTAGTATATAATAATATAATTACTTATTATCAAATAATTTCCCTCAAATACCTTATTTTCCAAAAAAATATGTTAAACAATCATGGATTTGAAATGAAACCTATATTAAATAATGGGTTGCAACCATTTATATTGCCTACTCATGATGTAGATATTGAACGAGCAGCTCGTTCTATGAAAGCCATGTCACACCCATTACGATTAAAAATATTATGCATTGTAGGAGAACGTGAATATAGTGTACAAGGTATTGTAGAACAAGTTGGTACATCACAAAGCAATATTTCTCAACATTTAGCTATTTTAAAAGATAAGGGGATTTTAGCTTCTCGTAAGGATGCTAATAAAGTTTATTATTATGTCAGTGATGCACGTACTTTACGTCTTATTAGTATGATGCGAGAGATATTTTGCCCTTCTTTATGTCCATAACTTGAATCATATCTGAATTATCCCTATTAACTTACTTCAATCTTAAACTTTAAATTTAAAGTGTATAATTATGACAGTTGATCGTATATTGTTTATTAGTGCTGGTTTTATGGTAATGCTTTCGTGTGCTTTGAGTCAATACCATCATGTATATTGGCTTGGGTTGACAGGATTCATGGGATTTATGTTATTCCAAAATGGTTTTACTGGTTTCTGCCCATTATCCATAATTCTTAAGAAAATGGGTGTACCAACCAAAGAAAATTAACTATGGATCAATTGATTGAATTCTCTGGTAATCATCCAGAATTATTTATGGCTTTATTCTTCACCTTGGGTTTATTATTTTGGAATCTTTTATCAGAACAAATATCTGGTATTCCATCTCTAGTACCACAAGAAGCTATCTCACTTATTAACCATGAAAATGCTATAGTACTTGATGTTCGTGAAGATAATGAATACGCTAAGGGACATATTTTAAATTCTATTCATATCCCTTTAAATACATTGTCTAGTAAGTTGGGACGTTTAGAAAAATATCGTTCTAAACCAATAATATCAAGTTGTCTCAGTGGTAATCGTTCTGGAAAAGCTTGTAGTATATTGAAAAAAAATGGTTTTGAGAACCTACATAATCTCAAAGGTGGCATATCTGCATGGCAAAATGCTAACTTGCCTTTATCAAAGGGTAAATAATTTTATCGTAATATCTGAAATAATAATTTAAGAGATAATCAAATAGTGGCAGAAAATCCTAATAATCAGCAACCAAATAATGCTGAATCAGAAAAATTTGTAATCCAAAATGTTTACATTAAAGATGTTTCTTTTGAAACTCCTAACTCTCCACAGATTTTTATGGAGAAATGGAAACCAAAATTAGAATTGGAAATATCTAATGATATAAAGCAATTGAATGATGAATTGTTTGAAATTGTATTAAATATTACCTCTACAGTTAAAATCGAAGAAAAAACTGCATTTCTAGTTGAAATTCATCAAGCTGGACTGTTTGCGATCAAAGGTTTTCCTAATGACAGAATGTCATATATGTTAAATGCTTACTGTCCAAATGTTCTATTTCCGTTTGCTAGAGAAAATGTTGCAAATTTAGTGATAAAAGGTGGATTTCAACCATTATGGTTATCACCAATTAATTTTGATGCTTTGTATGCTCAACAATTAGAAAAACAGAAAAATCAACCTACTACTACTGACACTGTGAATTAATGCAAATTTTAGTTTTGGGAGCTGGTTCTTGGGGTACTGCACTTGCTTTAACATTGGCAGATAATGGCAATGAGGTTTTTCTGTGGAGTAATGAAGCTAAACATGTGCAGGAAATGCTAGATACTGGCAAGAATGCTGTGTTTTTGCCGAATAAATTTCCATCTACAATCAAACCTATAGCTGATTTCACTGAACAAGCCAAACAAGTAAAAGATATTATTGTAGTAGTTCCAAGTCATGGTTTTCGTGGAATATTAAAGATGATCGTTCCTTATATTTCTCCTACAACTCGGATATGTTGGGCTACTAAAGGACTAGAAAATGATACTGGCTTATTACTCCATCAAGTAGCAGAACAAGTTTTAGGTAAAAATCGAGATTTGGCAGTTTTATCCGGACCATCATTTGCTACTGAAGTTGCCAAAGGTTTACCTACAGCGGTCACTATAGCTACCACCAATAAACAATATGCTACAGATTTAGTCGATTTATTTCATAATAACCATTTCCGACCTTATACTAGCACCGATATAATTGGTGTACAATTAGGTGGCACGGTAAAAAATGTTATGGCAATTGCTTCTGGGATTGTTGATGGTTTGGAGTTTGGAGCTAATTCTAGAGCAGCTTTAATTACTCGTGGTTTGAGTGAAATGGTTCGATTTGGAGTGGCTTTGGGTGGTAAGACAGAAACATTTATGGGATTAGCTGGTATGGGAGATTTAGTTTTAACTTGTACTGATAAACTATCGCGTAATTATCGATTTGGTTTTGCTTTAGCTAAAGGTAGCAATATAGATCAAGCTCAAGCTGATATTGGGCAAGTCGTTGAAGGAGTACGAGCCGCTCGTGAAGTTAATAGAGTAGCTAAAGAACGCAATATAGATATGCCAATCGTTGAACAAGTTAATAATGTATTACAAGGCATTTGCACTCCAAAAGAAGCAGTAAAAATTTTATTATCCCGCCAACCAAAAGCTGAATTTATTAGTCAATAAAAATTGCTACACTTAAAGTATGGTAAAGTTTCTTTAAACATCTTTAGTGTAGTTTTTATCAGCAAGAATATTTACCGTTTGTGATATTTCCAACCTGATGATACCTAACTCTAGTCATTTCTAATAATTTGCTCAAATTATATTCTGCGGTAAAGAACATTTTGGCTAGTTTAACCACTTAAAATATTATAAGCCAAAATATGACCAAATATATCAATCCTTTATATCCAACTCTAACTAACAAACCAAATCATCCTCAAGATTGGGGAAATTTATATGGCAGTAGTTCTGGTTTAACGATCAGTCAAGCAGCTCAACAATCTCCATTAATTGTGATAACTCCAGATTCACTGACCGCACAAAAGTTACTGGAAGATATTCAATTTTATGCTAAACCAGAATTGCCATTACTAAATTTTCCAGATTGGGAAACATTGCCTTATGATATATTTTCTCCTCATCAAGATATAATTTCAACTCGTTTAACTGCTTTATATCATTTGCCTGATATTGAAACTGGAATTTTAGTACTTCCAATATCAACTTTGATGTATCGAATTGCTCCAACTGATTATGTTAGAACCAATAGTTTATTATTTACCACTGGTCAATTATTAAATCCAGAAAAACTACGCCAGCGTTTAGAAAATAACGGTTATCGTTGGGTAGAACAAGTAGTAGAACATGGTGAATTTTTAATTCGTGGTAGTATCATTGACTTATTTCCAATGGGTTCTGAAATTCCTTATCGGATTGATTTATTTGATAATGAAATTGATAGTATTCGTAGTTTTGACCCTGAGACTCAACTTTCCAACACAACTATTTCTGAATTACGTTTATTACCAGCTTGCGAATTGCCTTTAAACCCAGAAGCAATCTCTCATTTCCAAAGCCAATGGCACGAACAATTTTCTACTAAACCAACCAACTGTCCAATTTATAAAGATATAATAACTGGTTTAGCTCCGGCTGGGATTGAATATTATTTGCCATTATTTTTTAAGCAAACTAGTACTTTATTTGATTATTTACCAAGCACGAGTACGATAGTTACTTTAGCTGGAACTTTGACAGCAGCTGAACAATTTTGGCAAGAAATCAACCAACGTTATGAGCAATTATGTAATGATATAGAACGACCGATTTTACCTCCAACTAAACTATTTTTGCAAGCTAATGAAGTATTTGCTAATTTTAATAATTATTCTCATATTAAGTTAAGTCAAGAACCAACTGAAAAATCGACCGGAATTAACTTTGCTAGTCAAATACCTCCTAAATTACCAGTTGATGCACGTTCTGATAAACCGTTAGCGGAATTACAAAGTTTTGTAGAAAAATTTCAAGGTCGAATTTTATTAGTAGCAGAAACTGCTGGTAGACGAGAAATATTATTAGAAATGTTAGGTAAGTATGGGTTAACTCCAATTATAATAATGAATTGGGAAGAATTTATAACATCCAAAACTAAACTATGTATGACAGTAGCACCATTAGAACATGGTTTATTATTAGAAAACTCATTAACTGTAATTACGGAAACACAGCTATTTGGAGAACGAGTTTCTCAACGTCGTCGGCGTAATCAAAAACTCCAACGAGATACTGATGCAATTGTACGTGATTTAACTGAACTAACTATAAATTCCCCGATAGTGCATGAAGAATATGGAGTTGGACGTTATCAAGGCTTAACTACTTTAACCATTAGTGGTATGCAAGCTGAGTTTTTACAATTAGAATATGCTAAACAAGATCAATTATATGTACCAGTTGCATCTTTACATTTGATCAGCCGTTTTACTGGTATGGATCCAGAACATGCTCCATTACATCGTTTAGGTACAACTCAATGGGAAAAAGCTAAACGCAAAGCTATCAAAAAAGTTACTGATGTTGCAACTGAATTATTAGATATTTATGCCCAACGTGAGGCTAAAGAAGGTCAAGCTTTCAAAGTTGAACCAAAAGATTATCAGGTTTTTGCTCAAGCATTTCCATTTGAAGAAACTCCAGATCAACAAGAAGCAATCGATGCAATGTTACATGATATGGCTGCCAAACGTCCAATGGATCGGCTTATCTGTGGAGATGTTGGATTTGGCAAAACTGAAGTGGCTATGAGAGCTGCTTTAGTAGCAGTATTAAGTGGTAGTCAAGTTGCAATATTAGTCCCAACCACTTTATTATGCCAACAGCACCATCAAACTTTTCAAGATCGCTTTGCTGACTGGCCAATATTAATTGAGCAATTATCCCGTTTTATCTCACCCAAAAAACAGAAAATAACTACCCAAGCAATTAAAGATGGTCAAGTTGATATAATTATAGGTACGCATAAATTATTAAATATTAAATTTAGTAACTTAGGCTTAGTAATTATTGATGAAGAACATCGATTTGGAGTTCGGCAAAAAGATCGCTTTAAATCGCTACGAGCCGAAGTTGATATTTTAACTCTTACCGCAACACCAATTCCTCGTTCTTTAAATATGGCCTTATCTAATCTACGAGATTTATCCATTATTGCAACTCCTCCTACTGGTAGACTAGCAGTTAAAACTTTTGTTCAAGAATGGCGAAATCATTTGATCTCAGAAGCCATTTTGCGGGAATTAAAACGAGGAGGCCAAGTATTTTTCCTGCATAATAATGTTGATAGTATTAAAGGTATAGCGATCAATATTCAAGAATTAATTCCTGAAGCAAGAGTGCAAATTGCTCATGGTCAGATGCGAGAACGAGAATTAGAACAAGTGATGCAAGATTTTTATCACCGTCGGTTTAACGTGTTGGTTTGTACTACAATTATTGAAACTGGAATTGATATTCCTACTGCTAATACTATCATCATCAATCGAGCTGATAAATTAGGTCTGGCTCAATTATATCAATTGCGAGGTCGAGTAGGACGTTCACATCATCGAGCATATGCTTATTTAATTGTTCCACCTCGAAAATCTATGACTAAAGATGCTTGCAAACGGATAGATGCAATTTTAGCTTTAGATGAGGTTGGAATGGGATTTAGTTTGGCTAGTCAAGATTTAGAAATTCGTGGTGCTGGTGAGTTATTAGGCGATGAACAGAGTGGTTTTGTACAAGAGATTGGCTATAATTTATACACTGAATTGTTAGAAAGAGCAGTTGCTAGTATTAAGTCGGGTAAACCAGTTGATGAATTAATTACTAATAATACTGAAATTGATTTACATGTGATAGCGTTATTACCAGAAACTTATTTATATGATATACATACTCGGTTAATTATGTATAAAAGAATAGCGAATGCCCCGAATATACAAGCTTTAGATGATATTCAGGTTGAGATGATAGATCGATTTGGTTTATTACCAGAGTCAGCTAAAAACCTCATGCTTATAACTGAATTAAAATTACAAGCTATCCCATTAGGAATTCGTAAATTTGATTTTGGTGAACATGGAGGGAGTATTAAATTCATAGAAAATCCATCAGTTGAGGTTAATAAGATTATTGAATTAGTTCATAAAAATCCAGCTAAATATCAAATACAAGGTGAAAATAAAATTAATCTATTAATGGAACTTACTGGATTTAAAGAACGTTATCAAGAAACAGAATTAATACTGAAACAATTGCAATAGAATATATTTTAACTTTCTTCATATATTTATCTAAAATCTGTGTAACATATAATATTTTTCTATTGTGTAAGTCCTAAAAGTAAGATAATATATCACAGATATTTAAGCTAGAAATTACTACTAAATAATTATATAAATGTAGGATGCAATGAACGAAGTGAATTGCATCAAGATGTAATTCGTAAACTAATTACATCCTACATAAAGTTCGTAATTAACTGTATAGATTTGGTCAATTTTACGTCGTTAATACAATCATACATAGCTAAATTAATTTCGTTATTTAGGAAAGATGTCTAATAAACAGTATTTTTGTCCTGTACAAAGTAATTAATGTCTTCACAAGGAAACTCCTTACTTAGATACTATTTAAAAAATTGCTTAAATATAATTTCTTATTCACTAATTGTTTTATCCAAATATAAATTTAGAATTATTATGCCTCCTTTAAAAAATGATCGTTTTTTACGTGCTTTAAAACGTCAACCAGTGGATATGACTCCTGTTTGGATGATGCGTCAAGCTGGTCGTTATTTACCTGAATATCGGGCTACTAGAACTCGTGCTACCGATTTTTTAACCTTATGCCGAACTCCAGAATTGGCCTGTGAAGTAACTTTACAGCCATTGGAGAGATTTCCATTAGATGCTGCTATTCTATTTTCAGATATTTTGACTATTCCTGATGCAATGGGATTAGGACTCTATTTTACTGAAGGAGAAGGGCCAAAATTTAAACAACCAATTCGTAATAAAAAACAAATAGATGAATTGCCAATTCCTGATCCAAACGACAGCTTACGTTATGTAATGGATGCTGTAAGTTTAATCAGACGTGAATTAAATGGGAAAGTTCCATTAATAGGTTTTGCTGGCAGTCCTTGGACTTTAGCAACTTATATGATTGAAGGAGGTTCAACTAAAAATTTTAGTAAAGCTAAAGGTATGTTATTTGAACAACCACAAGCCATGCATCTTTTACTGGAAAAACTGGCTGAAACTGTAACTGCATATCTCAATGCCCAAATTGCTGCTGGCGCTCAAGCTGTCATGATATTTGATACTTGGGGCGGAATTTTAACTAGTCGTGATTATTCAGAATTTTCATTGCAATATATGGAGCAAATAGTTGAAGGTTTAACCCGTGAGCATGAAGGAGAACAAGTACCAGTAATTTTATTTACTAAAGATGGTAATGAATGGTTAGAAAGTATTGCGAATACTGGTTGTGATGCAGTTGGATTAGATTGGAAATTGCCTATTGGTATGGCACGAAAAAGAATTGGAACTCAAGTTGCATTACAGGGTAATATGGATCCTTGTATCCTATATGCTTCTCCAGATCGAATTCGACAAGAAGTAGCGGGAATTTTAGCTAGTTTTGGAACTGGTAATGGACATGTGTTTAATTTAGGGCATGGCATTCATCCACAAATCGATCCAGAGAATGTTAGTGTGTTTATTAATGCAGTACATGAAATGAGTAAAGTTTATCATCAGGAAAGCTAATGAAACAAAAAATTAATTTAGTGGCAAAAGGATTTTGCATGGGAGCAGCGGATGTAGTACCTGGAGTGAGCGGTGGTACAATGGCTTTCATTTTAGGTATTTACGCTCAATTATTAACCGCAATTCGTTCTTTTGATATCATATGGTTACAACATATATTTAAATTACAAATCAGACATGCAGTTCAACGTCCCCATTTTAATTTTTTAATTCCATTATTTATTGGGATTGTCTGTGCATTAATATTTTTCACTCGTATAGTCCCAATTCCAGTATTTTTACACACTCACCCTGAATTAGTATATGGATTATTTTTTGGTTTAATTTTAGCGTCCATAATTATTTTATTACCAGAAATAAAACCATTTAAAATTATCACAATATTTTATTTAATTACTGGAATAACAATGGGATGGCTAATAGTTAATTTAGTTCCAATGAATACTCCAGACACTACTAGCTTTGTATTTTTTAGTGGTATGTTAGCAATTTCAGCTATGTTATTACCTGGTATCTCTGGCTCATTTATCCTATTGATATTACATAAATACGATACAATTTTAAGTGCGATAGGCCATTTTAACTTTATGATTTTAATCCCATTTGGATTAGGGGTAGTAACAGGATTAGTAGTTTTTAGTAGATTTATAAGCTGGTTATTGGCTAGTTTTTACCATCATACTGTAGCCATTATCATTGGGATTCTTATTGGTTCATTGTGGATAATTTGGCCATTTCAAATACGCAAATATATAACAGTACATAATAAAGAACGTTTAATTAGTTCAACTCCATATTGGCCAGATGCTTGGAATTATACAGTAATGTACTCATTATTTATGATGATGATAGGTCTAGGATTAGTATTGATTATTTATGTTTGGTCTAAACAAAAGCATAATTGATTAGAAGAAAATAGCAGTGGATAGGAAATTAATCAGGGTAACCACAAGGGGTTATCCCTACAAATATTACATAGGGGCTAATCCTTTATGGTTGCTACTAACTTAATGGTAGGTCTTACTATATTAACAATTTAATAAATTATGAATTATTATCTTGTCCTTGTTTAGTAACTTCTGCACGTACCACATCCATATCCAATTCCAAAGCTTTGCCAATAACTTCTTCAAGAGCTTGTGCTGGTAAACTTCCTGGTTGAGAAAAAATTATTATTTTTTCCCTGAAAATGACTAAAGTTGGAATAGAACGGACTTGAAACTGAGTAGCTAATTCTCGTTCTTGTTCAGTATTTATTTTAGCAAATACCATATCTGAATGGTTTTCAGATGATGCTTCATAAATTGGTGCAAAAGAACGACATGGGCCACACCAAGAAGCCCAAAAATCAATTAATACTATATTATTTTCACTTACTGTTTGTTCAAAATTAGCTTGAGTTAATTCAATGGTTGCCACACTGTTTTCCTAATTATATTTTTTATGGAATAGAACTGCTATTACGGGTGAAATCAACTATTTAGATTTTAGAATTTGAATATCTAACTAACTTTCTATTTAGATGTATTACTCCAATATAACAACCCTAATGACTTAAATAGTCTGCTCCTAATAATATATCATATTTAAAAATACTTTAAAAAGAAAATTTCAATTCAAGTACTTTTTTATTTATGATATACCAATGAATAAAAATTATGAGACTATAACCCAGAATGTAATATGATTAAATTTATGACAGGTTTTACCTTATTAGAATTATTAGTTGCATTGACAGTATTTGCGGTAATTGCAGTAATGGCTTATAGTGGTTTAAACACTGTTCTTAATGCTCATTTTCAAATCAAACAACAGGCAACTCAATTAGCTAATTTACAACGAGTTTTTAGTAGATTAAGTCATGATATTGAGCAATATGTTCAACGTCCAATTCGTAACCAATATGGCGATGTAGAACCTTCTATTAATGGTACAATTGAACAGTTAGAATTTACTCGTTCTGGTTGGCGAAATCCAGCTCAACAAAATAGAAGTTTTCTTCAACGAGTAGCATATCATTTACAAGATAATAAATTAATACGTTCATATTGGTTTGTATTAGATCAAGCCCAAGATAGTAAACCTATATTAATGAACTTGGCAGATAATATTAATGATATGCAGTGGCATTATTTAAATGATAAATTAATTTGGCAAACAGAGTGGTTAAATACATCGACTCGGCTTAAGGCTATTAAAATAGTATTAAAAATTGAAGGATGGGGAAAAATAGAACGCTTATTTCAAATATCAGAATGAATCAGCAACGTGGAGTAGCCTTAATCACTGTAATGTTAATAGTTGCACTAGCTACGATAACTGCTGTAGCAATGACAACTAGACAACAATTGGACATTTATCGGACAGCTAATCTTATAAATAATGATCAAGCTTATCTATACGCATTAGGTGGTGAAAGTTGGATTAAAAGAATTTTATTGCGAGATAGTAAAAAAGTTGATAATTTGCAAGATATTTGGGCAACTGCAATTCCAGCATTACCAATTTCAGGCGGTTATATTACAGGACAAGCTATTGATTTACAGGGACGATTTAATTTAAATAATTTATTACAAGATGATGGCAAAATTAGCCCTAAAGATATTATTGTATTAGAACGGTTGTTAACTATCTTAGAATTACCAATTTCATTATCTCAAATTATTGTAGATTGGATTGATACTAATGAAGAGCAATTAATTAATGGTGCTGAAGATAACGTTTATTTAATGAAAAATCCAGCTTATAGAACCGCAAATAGATTCTTGTTTGATCCTAGTGAAATACGTTTATTAGTTGGAATTGAGGAATATTATAAATTATTACCATATATAAGCACTTTGCCCACTCGCACTGCAATTAATATCAACACAGCATCTGCTAAAATATTAATGGCAGTAGTCGAAGGTTTAACTGAAAGTGAAGCTGCTAGATTATTGACCGAACGTGAACAACAACCTTTTACTAGTATCCAAAATTTTGTTACTCGGGATATTCTGGCTGGACTTAAAATACATGCTGAAAATTTAGCAGTTGCTAGTTCCTATTTTTTATTTGTTGCTGAGGTCAAAATAGCTAGAGGACGTGCAAGGTTAAATAGTGTCTTATATAGAACTACCAATCAAGTAAAAATTATTATGCGTAGTAAAATATAGCATAAATTTTGCTTAACAATTATAAACTGATAAATTAAAAAGTTTACTTTATTTGAAATATTATACTTTTTGATATAGAATTTAACTATAGTTTTAAAATTTTTTTGATAATTTAACCTAGAGATATATTAATGAAAAAAATATTTATCGTATTTGCTTTTTTGGCAACTGTAAGTACGTTACATGCAGAAGAAGTAGATTTTTCTTCAACTGACTATTCTTTTATTGATGGTGATACCATAGTATTTGATGGTGTTAGAGTAGATGGCTTTGGTTTTTCACTTAAAGAAGATGCTTTAAAGTTAAAGTTCAAATTTGACTTAGAATCTCTTAGTTTTAAATTAGATACTTCTGATGTTGTAACTTACCCTGGCATTGGTGTATTTAATGGTCAATGTATGGCTAATGACGCTCCAGTAATATCATTGACTACAAATGATGAAGGTATTGAAATTGAGAACAGACAACCATTTTATAGTGTTAATATTGATACCACTTATAAGAAAGATGGCGAAGAATTTACTATAGTAGCTGGTGATTTAATAGAATCTGGTAAAACTTCTTATCGATTTATAACTGCGGAAGATAAACCTTTTGTAGCAGAATTTGACTTACAACCTAATCAAGTTATGTCATGGAATGTGAGTAAATCTGGCAAACTTATGGTCTATGAATTAACTGGTCCAGAAATTCAAAATGAGGACGGTACTACATCTTCAGGAAAAATGGTTTCTACTGGTACAATAGATGGTAATTTAATGATTGGCCCTACTAAAATAGTTAAAGCTGGTATATACAAAATACAAATTAGTCTTGCTCCTGGGCTGAAAAGAACTAATTCATTTGTTTTTAAACCTTTTAATGGTAATGCTCAAATTTTGAAAAAAGTGGTTAATAATACTCGTTTAAGTGAATTTTTAGAAGCTGATACCTTAAGTTGTTCTAAATTTCAAATTTTATTAAATAGAGATGAAACGTTAATTATACCAGCTCCTAAAAATGATGATTTAACCATAAAATTAGTTAATGATAAAAGCAAAGTAATTGCTAAAACTAATGGTAGTGAATTGATTTATAAAGAAACAGATAAAAATAATAGCTATTATATCTTCATTTATAGCAAAGGATCTAATCGTAATACTTATGGCAATAAGATAAGTATTGTTCTTGAAAAACCTGAAGAAGTTGCAAAAGCTAAGAAGTAAAATTATTAGTTGAGTTAAATTCAACTATCAAATATTGTCGGGTTATTCATAATCCGACATGATCCCTCCATTTTGATTAGGAGAGTATTTTGGATAATACTTTCGATATTGTTGTTGTTGGCACTAGTTTTTCTAGTTCTTTTTTCCTCTATAACTACTTAAATAAAGTTGGAAAAAATGTTCGTATCTTAGTATTAGAACGAGGTCAAAAAAATTCCCATCTTTGGCAGTTACAAAATCGTAAATTGAGTAGTGTTTCTGCAGATTCCACTTTTGTAAATCATCATCAACATAAAATTTGGAAATTTATCGTTGGTTTTGGTGGTAGTTCTAGAGCTTGGTGGGCTTGTACTCCTAGATTAATGCCAAATGATTTTAAGTTGCAATCAGCTTATGGAGTAGGTAGAGATTGGCCAATTAGTTATGATGAGCTAGAACCTTATTATACTGAAGTAGAAAGAATAATGTCTGTTTCTGGTCCAAGTGATGCTCCATATCCTCGTAGTCAACCTTATCCCCAACCTCCTCATTTGTTTAATGATCCAGATAAGATATTAAAACAAGCTTACCCAGATTTATACTTCCAACAAGCAACTGCACGAGCCAGACAAGCTACTAAAAATAGAGCCTTATGTTGTGGGAATGGAGTTTGTGGTTTATGCCCAACAGATGTTAAATTTACTATTCAAAATGAATTGGAGTATTTATATTCTGACCCAAGAATAACTTTGCGATTAGATGCTGAAGTATTAGGGGTAGAAACCAGTGCTGGAAATGCAAGTGGAGTTAGATATTTACATGAAGGAATTGAAAAAATTGCAAAAGCAGATTTAGTAGTTCTAGGCACTAATGCTATTTTTAACCCTTACTTATTACAACGCTCTAATTTACCCCATCAGTTACTTGGTAAACGACTGAATGAACAGATAAGTATGTGGGCTAAAATAGATTTAGTTGGAGTAGATAGTTTTCAAGGCACAACTAGTATCTCAGCCAATGGTTATATGCTATATGATGGCCCACATCGTTCTAAATATTCAGCTTGTTTGATGGAAATTCATAACATGCCTAATTTAAGAGCTGAACGTGGTCGTTGGCAACAACGTACTAATATGAAGCTAATTTTTGAAGATTTACCCGATGAAAAAAATTATGTCAAAGTGAATGAAGCAGACCCATCAAAACCAGAAACTATCCATCAAGGATTTTCAGATTATACTATGCGAGCTATAGATAAATTACCTGAATTACTACCTAAAATATTAGCTCCATTACCGATAGAAAACTTGACTATTTCTGGTCCTAGTAAAAGTGAGAGTCATATTTTAGGTACTGTAGTGATGGGAAATGATCCAGAAACCTCAATTGTGGATAAGCATTTAGTCCATCATAAAGTACGGAATTTGTTAGTATTAGGTGGAAGTGCTTTCCCTTCTTCTTCTCCATCTAATCCTACTTTAACGATTAGTGCATTATCCTTGTGGGCTGCCAAACATTTATAACTGACTGATGTAGGATGTAATAAGTTTGTAAGTTAATTTAACGAATATAGTTAGTTATTGCATTCTACATAGCATTTTCAAATTTGATAACTGGTAGTATTTTATCTTTAAATATTACCAAACATCAAAGCAGTTAACAGAAAATCTAAACCTAAAGTTGCTAAAGAAGCATGTACCACAGTTCTAGTTGTTGCCCGACTTACACCTTCGGCAGTAGGAATACAATCATAACCTTCAAAAACAGCAATCCAAGTCACAACTATGCCAAATACAATACTTTTTATAATTCCATTCATAATATCTCCCATGAAATCAGTTTTATCTTGCATTTGCGACCAGTAAGAGCCTGAATCTACTCCTAATACTTGTACGACTAATAGATAACCACCAAAAATACCAACTGCACTAAAAATTGCAGCCAATAATGGTAATGAGATAATTCCGCCTACAAATCTAGGAGCTACTACTCGTTTTATTGGATTGACTGCCATCATTTCCATGCCGGATAATTGTTCGGTAGCTTTCATCAAACCAATTTCAGCTGTCAATGCCGAACCAGCACGTCCAGCGAATAATAATGAAGTTAATACTGGTCCCAGTTCACGTACTAAAGATAAAGCCACTACCATTCCCAATGATTCCGTAGCTCCAAAATTAACTAGGGTATTATATCCCTGTAAACCTAGAACCATTCCCACAAATAAACCAGAAACTAAGATGATACTTAATGATAAAACTCCAATCGAATAAATTTGAGCGATGATTAAAGATGGGCGTAAAAATAAACTTGGAATAGTGGCTAAAATATGCTTTAAAAAAATACTTGCACGTCCCAATCGTTCAAAAAAACTTATGGTTGTTTTACCTAAAGATTGTAATAAATTTAACATGCAACTTCTCCCAATAACTCTTGTTTATAATCTGGAGCTGGATAATGAAATGGTACTGGCCCATCAGATTCACCATTAATAAATTGTTTAACCCAAGCAGATTCGGAATTTTTCATCTCATCAGGAGTACCATGACTAACTACTTTACCATTTGATATAACATAAATTAAATCAGCGATTTGAGCAGTTTCTTGCACGTCATGCGACACAATAATACTTGTTAAACCCAACGCATCATTGATAGAACGAATCAGATGCACTAAAACTCCCATAGATATTGGGTCTTGTCCAGTAAATGGTTCATCGTACATAATCATAACAGGATCAAAAACTAATGCTCTAGCTAGTGCAACTCGACGAGCCATTCCACCAGATAATTCGCTTGGCATCAAATATTTAGCTCCACGTAAACCTACTGCTTGTAATTTCATTAAGACTAAATGATGAATTAATGCTTCTGGCAATTTAGTGTGCTCTCGTAATGGAAAAGCGACGTTCTCGAAAACGTTTATATCGGTTAATAAAGCTCCACTTTGGAACAGCATTCCCATTTTTTTCCGTACTTTATATAAATCATGTGTTGATAAACTAGCAATGTTTTTACCATCAACTTCTACCGTTCCAGCATGGGGTTTTAATTGACCACCGATTAAACGTAGCAAGGTAGTTTTTCCAGTACCACTAGGCCCCATAATAGCAACGATTTTACCACGTGGTATGTCTATATTAACTCCATCAAAAATCCAACGGTCTCCTCGTGAAAACCGTACATCTCTAATTTTTATAAATGTATCATTCATATTTATTTAATAACATGTAGTTAAGTTCTTAATAAGCAAAAAATTCTATATTTCTTTGCCAACTATTTGTTTGTCAATATTAAGCCAATCCATTGTTGATACTATCAATAAATCCAGCATACAATAAAACGCTCCAGCACTAATTGGAGGATTGGTAGTTGTCATTCCAAACCACCGTTCATCATAATTCCAGGCCCAATTACCAATAGTAGTTCCATAAATTTCCAGAATTAAAGATAATAAAAACATTGTTATATAAAGCTTTTTAGCCTTACCAAATATAACGCATAATAAGAAAGCTATAAATAAAACTCCACCTAAAGTATCCATTCCAGTTCCAACCGCAAAAATTGTATAAAAAGCAATTACTGTTGGAACCATCCATATAGTCCAACTGGGAATTTTTGGCGCTAATATTAATCCTAAAGCAAAGAGAATTGTATGTCCAGGCGGAATAAACAAAGGAATATTATGTAACCGATATTCATAAAGTTGCCAAATTAAAGATAAAAATACTTCTCCTACAGTTGCGTATAACAGGCATAAAAGCAAAGAAATTTTTCTAGTACGATCACTATATTGTAATAACCAGAAAAAACACAACCATACGGAAATATTTACTATAATTTGACCCCAAGGTTGAATATTTTGATCAACTAATAAGCCAATTATTATAATGCTAGTAAGGATTAATTGCATAATTATCAGGCTGAAAGAATTTTTAGTTATTTACTCTAGATTTAATTAAGAATTATTGCACACTCTGGCTACGGCATTTTTGCAATAATCTACCTGCTCCCTGTTCTAATAATTCATTTGCTAAAGTAGTTCCAAGTTCAGCTGCTGATGTAACAGAACCTTGCAAATTAGCTCTAATTATTTCTGAACCATCTACATCACCAACCAAGCCTCGAATGTATATTTCATCAGCCTTTATAACTGCGTATCCAGCAATAGGAACTTGACAACCACCTTCTAATCTTGCATTTAAAGCTCGTTCTGCGGTAACACATTGCTGTGTAGTGGTATCAATTAATTCATCGATTAATTTACGAGTTGTTACATCATTTATTCGATGTTCAATTCCAATCGCACCTTGAGCAATAGCTGGCAACATTATTTGTGGTTCTATTAGTTCCTGAATGCGTTCTTCCCAACCTAAACGTATTAAACCAGCAGCTGCCAGTACAATAGCATCAAATTCATCATTATCTAATTTTCCTAATCTAGTACCAACATTACCACGTAAAGACCGAATTTGTAAATCTGGTCGTACTGCTAATAATTGACATTGACGACGTAAGCTTGCCGTACCAACTATAGCTCCATCTGGTAAACTAGCTAAATTAGGATAGTTATTGGAAACAAAAGCATCTCGAGGTTCTTCTCGTTGCATAACTATTGAAATCATTAAACCATTGGGAAATTCTACTGGTACATCTTTCATAGAATGGATAGCAATATCAGCGTCTCCAGCTAATATACCTTGTTCTAATTCTTTTACAAATAATCCTTTTCCGCCAATTTTAGCTAATGGTGTGTCTAAAATCTTGTCACCCTTAGTAAGCATCTCTATGATTTCAACTTGTAAATCTGGATATAATTTACATAAAGAATCACGAATATGGTGAGTTTGCCACAAAGCTAGTGGACTTTTACGGGTAGCTATGCGTAATGTTGTCATTTAAATAGTAATCAATGTTAAAGTAGGACAGTTTCTGTCAAAAGGACTATGTTACAATTATTAATCTTGTTATTCAAACTTAAATTGAGTTTAAAATTATTTAATGTACTATTAATTAGACATCTTTCTTAAATAATGATATATAAATGTAGGATGTAATGAACGGAGGGAATTGGATCAATAATTGTGTAGCAACTTGATTAATGCGGTTCCTCACCACATTTTACATTGCTGGTTATTGGTTATAAATTTATAGATACTGTCAAGTTAAATAACTAAAAAAATAAGCTTTAGGAATAAGGATTTAATAAAACCCGAAACTAAACCTGCCAGGTTTTTAAAACCTGGAAGGTTTGAACATCAAATTTTGGAGATTATTAAATCATCATTCCTTAAATAAAAACTATAGAAGTAACAAAAGCCCCAAGTCGATGACAAGGGGCTTTTTAATGTTTGATTGTGTGTACAGAATCAAGTTAGGCTTAGTTAGAATTAATTTGTGGTTATTTGGTGGGCAACGGTAAACCGTGTTGCACACCCTACCCGGCTAAAATAGAAATTACTGACTCAAGCCACATCATTTGTTGAATTGGCCTTCCATCTTTATGTTTTTTACTTGTGTCTTTCAAAACTATAAAATATCTTCCATTTTCTGTAGGTTTCCAACACTTTTTATTTTTTGCATCCCTAAATGACTCTTGAAGTCCTTCTTTCTCCAATATTTTATTTACTTTTTGTGCAGACAATCCACCAACCATTTTTCCTATTGCTGTTGGAGTTAGATGTATTTTTTGAGGTTCACAAATAAGTTGTTTTTGATCCAAAAGTTCGAGAGGATCATAACCTGTAAGTTTAAAGACTGCTTTACTTGCAGAAATAATAGCTTGATTACCTATTAAACCAGATTGCTATACGTTTACAGGTTTCAAATTGGTTGGCAATATCTATTGCAATATTACTTTGTATGGAATTTTTCGTATGGTCAAAATATACATTTATTAATTGGCGTTGAACTTGCCATGCCAAATTATCATGAAAGGATTTAACTAACATGAGATAACCCATTTCATAAAGTACAATAAGGCTACGAATTTATGCTATCAGATTTTGCGAAGACGTTTTTCGTTGTTGCAAAAAGCACAAGAAAATCAGTAAGTTTTTTCTCAGTAAGAATTTCATAATCTTCACCTTGAATAAATTTTATGTTGACGAAAATTACGACCTGCTGTACCTTTTGGACGTTTATGTACAACATCCATCATATGAAGAGTGATAACTGGTTGATCATTATATTGAATTGTAGGTAGTTTAGTACCAACAATACTGATTAATTGCTCAGACATAATTTACTCCTTTAAATAACTAAAAATTCTACTGCTAATTGTCTAACAACGTTCTTCTGCCGCCGATAGGTCAGGAGCAAGGGTAAGTTAGAACTATATCGAATAATCCTAAAATTACATTCTATCAACTTCACTTTGAACTATCAAACGTAGATAGACAGTTTACAGTAAACAGATAGTGCAAGTTAAATGCTTGATATTGAAAATAATTAAGAACGATTAACCCACCTAACACCCCTCTTCTCCCGCCAGCTCGGGTGCAAGACCAAGTTAGAATTAATTTGACTCTGACCCCAATTATTTTTCAGTTTTCAGGCATTCCTCCCGCTACAACAATCGTTTTTCGCCAACGATCACGTTCTTTAAGAATAAATTGCTTTGCACTTTCAATGTCTTTACAGAATATGAATATCCCACAATCGTCGCTCTTAACCCAAGCGCGGGTAGTATCTGTGACAATTTGATCGACCAGTGTACGGCAGTAATCGTAGGAACCGACGAGAACAATGCGCGGGTGAATGCCAAATTCTCGGAATGCTCGAGTACCTGCAAAAATAGATTCAGGGATTCCCGCCTTTAGCGTCTTGATATAGTAAAGAATCTGCCCCATCCTCGCACGCTCAAAGTCAGTTCCAAATCCAAAGAGGGGAAATCCGATAAAAATTTGACTGAGAATCTCCATAAACATCATTCGGTCTTCAAGAGTTTCAGCCTTGATATAGTAACCAACAGGGCTGCATCTATCTCTTTCTGGGTCGGGTTTTTCCCACAGATAAATTCGACCATTCTTTCCTGTGTCCCACTCAGGTACGTGAAGATCAATGCCTATTGATAAAGTGGGTTTAACTTTAAATGCACCTTGATGTGCGGCATGTTGAACACCTACGCCATAGTCATTCTCCATATAAGGGCCACCAGCAACAATGGGAATACCTTGTTGTGCAAGTTCTCTGGTAAGCGTTTTAACTGCTATATAGTCCGGATGTTCTTCCACCATGATAGAAGATACACTACCCCAACAAGCAACGCGGAATTCCAGCGATGTTGCTTCACGGAAGCGGATATACTCACATGTTTTTGCGACACTTGCATTTTCAATATTAGCTGCAGCCTCTGACATTGTTATCCAATCCATGTATACTTACCTCGTTAAATTACATTTGAAATATAACGATCATCAGGCTCAATAACAGGTATTTTATATTCCAACGGACGTTCTACGACAAAAAAGTAGAAAAGAGACATTCCAGCATGATGACAATAGCGAACACCTATTTCATCGGTATCAGGAATTAATAAATTTTTCGATTTTACGATTTTGAAACCCGCATTAGACAAAAAAGTTTGGTACACTTTGCGTGAATAATAGCATTGTCTAAGTTGATGGGAGTTACCGTGCCTGACAGCAACGAAAGCATCATCTCCAAGTTCTTCCAAAATAACATAGTCTGTCTCTTTGTGGAGCGGCCATTCCATGCTTGGCACACAGATGAGCATAGTACCTCCCGGACTTAACATACGGATACAGTGAAAGAGAGCTTGTCTGAGTGGTTGTGGTTTAAAGTGGCAGAGAATCGTACTACAGATTGATACATCGAACATATTATCTGGGAAATGAGAATTGGTGAGATTGCAACCAATGACTCCTGCTCGGTCTAGGTTGATAAGCTTACGTGCTTCTAAACGTGATTCGCTATTGATTTCAAGACCAAGAAAATTGCGGTATGGAAGCACAGGTTTATGATTGATAATTGCCTCCATTACGAACCCTGTACCGCATCCATATTCCGCAAGCAGGGTTGTCCAGGTGAGAATCTGTTGCAACTCTTTAATGAGTCGTGGATAGATCATAAGCTGATGCGGGCCAGCACTGGCAATCTGCCAAGCTTTCAGTTGAATTGAATGTTCATCATGCATAACCCGCGGGTTCATATTATCTTGCTTGTTGTATGGTATTGTCATTTATTTAGTTTGTGATAATTTTATTTCTGGGTCATTCTGACTTGCTAAAGGAATCATGGCGTTACCTATGCCCATAGCCAAACCAACATTATATAAAATCTGGGCAGATATAATACCAAGATGAAAAAAATAAACTCCGCCAACACAGATAACGCCTGGAATTACCGTTAGTATCAGGCTTTGTTTTAATTTTTGTTCAAGTTGATCCGCCAAATCAAATAAATGAGGCAGTTTGTCGATATTGTTTTTAAGCAAAATAATTTGTGCAGTGTCTGTGGCAATGGCAGAAGCATCGTGTAAGGAAATAGAGACATTTGCCGTTTTTAGTGCAATTGAGTCGTTAATACCATCTCCCACAAAGCAAACAATTTTTCCTTCACTTTGTAGACTACTGACGATGTTGGCCTTTTCTTCTGGTAATACCTGGGCAAAATAATGCTTAATACCTAAATTATGTGCTAAGTGTGCGGTTGGTTGTTCTTGGTCACCGGAAATAATGTAGATTTCTATGCCTCGATGATGTAACTCATCAATCATGTACTGAACTTCGTGGCGTATAGAGGGTCGTAGTTCAAGCATACCACATAATTTTTTGTCGATAGCAATATAAACCAGTGAATATCCATGCTCATAGCATTTGGATTGAACGCTTTTCAATGCATAAGGAATCGCAATCTGTTCCATATCCATAAATTTAAGACTGCCGACCTGAACCAGTTTACCTTTCAATTTAACTTTTACTCCAAAGCCTATTTCATAACTGGCATCATCAATAGTAGGCAAGGACATATTGCGTTTTTTAGTTTCTTCTAAAATTGCTAAAGCGACCGGATGGGTCTGTTTATATTCTGCACCCGCTGCATAATATAGTAATTCATCTTCGTTGTAGCTGGACAAACAATGAATCTTCCCAACATGTGGTTGAGCATAAGTCAATGTACCTGTTTTATCAAATACAATCGTGTCTACTTGCGGTAATAACTCCATAATCCGACCATCTTTCACCAAAAAACTGTCTTTCGAAGCAGCTTTTAAGAAACTCAGTGCATTAATCGGTGCAACCAGACGCATATTGTATCCAAATGCAGCTAATAAAGTGGCGGTAGCACTAACAGCTCCCAAGAGCGGTAAAGTAATAGCTGCAATAGCCAGGGTAGGTAATGCAGCACGGTCAGCAATTCGTTCCCCACTAGATTGCAGAGTGGTTTTATAATCACTCATATTGGTTAAAATTTCTGTGATTTGAGCGGCTACCGTCGCTGTTCCTGAGTGTTCGAGTTTTATATAAATTTTGCCAGAAAGAATAATTGTTGCGGCATAGACTTTATTACCGATTTCTTTTTCTACGGGCTGAAATTCACCCGTAAGCAGATGTTGATCAATGCTCGCCATACCTTCAACAATAACTCCATCAATGGGAATGGTTTCTCCCGGGCAGATAACGATAACATCACCCTGTTGTAAATCATCAAAAGAGGTTTTTACTTCGACATCATCTTTCGCCACCCACACGAAACGGGGCGTTTTCCCCAGTACATCAACAACATCCTTTTTTGATCTATCTTGGCTTTTGAGCAATAATTTTTGACTAATGTAATAAAAAGTAAAAAAGAATGAGGAGGCAAAGAAATAGCCAAACCCAAGAAATGCTATGGAAATAGTGGAGTCAAGTACATTAACCCCGATTCTTTTTTCTTTAATTAACTCATTATAACCGCGTGTGATGAATGGTTCAAAAAGATAAATAATGAGTGGTACACTGAACCACGTCAGCAGAGGAACACTCAAGATCCAACCGCTGGCTGTCATTACCAAAGCACTAGCGGAAAGTGTTAAGTTACGTTCGTTTTCTTTTTCATTATTATCTGGCAATTGAGCTATGAGCTTGTTATCTAATGTTTGTGCAGTGGCAAGTCCTTTAGATGTATTTTTATCATTTCGTTGTTGTTTCCGATAGTTAGAGATTCCTGCATAAACTATCCCTCCCAACAGTGCAAGTGGTATGTAAAGCATCGTTAATAGTCTCTTTTAATTAGTTATTTTTGCCTATCCTGCTTGACGATGGATACGCTACTGATATATGTTTCATTGAGAAATTCTGAAAAATGGATATTACTTCCTGTTGTTTTTTATTTGATATTGGGTCGGCATAACCCCTCTCTTAACCAGCCAAAGATCAGGTGTAAGGCAAAGAAAGTTAGAACTATAATTAGGATAATCCTAAAATTATATTCCATCAACTTCGCTTTGAACAAGATTTAACAGATTAAAAGATGGACAGGATTAAATCCAAACCAATTTTTCAATCATATCTTAGTCCTTATAATGCTTGATATTGAAAATAATTAAGGACGATTGACCACCTAAAACCATTCTTGAGCCGCCGATAGGTTGGCCTCCAAGTTTTAGTTAGAATCACACCGGTGGATAGTTTTATTAGCTTATTCCTGACTGGATAAAAAATGAATTTTATGTTCAATATTAATACGTTTTGATGTATTCATAATACCCTTGTCAAAGGTCGCAAAGCCATTACTTTCATCAATACTTACTGCAAGATGTAGCGCATCGGTAAAATCAATTCCTTGCTCATACCATTCTAATGCTTGCAATACATTATCTACGTCTTCTGTTATAACAGTGGGTAGACACAAAATATGCCGTACTTGTTCTATGACGGTTGTTTTAGGTAATTTATAACCCGATGATAGCACCCAAACCAGCTCTAATACAACAGTACGCAAAACCAAGCATTCATGCTGAGTTAAAAAGTCTTGAGCAATTTTGGCTTGTTTTGAATCGTCACGTACAATATAGCGAACCAAGATATTAGTATCAACGGTTATCATTTTTGTTGTATTGCCATATGTTCAATTGCAACCTGCATATCTTCCAATGATAAGGATTTGCCTTGATAAATTGGAGGCGAATCTACCGTCTTAAAAGTGCTGGAGGATAAACGTTCAGAAGCTTTGCCAATACGTTGCACAGCAGAGGCTTTTATCGTTCGTGTTGGAGATACAGATTGTAGGGCAATGACAATACGTAAAGCGTATTCCACTAAAGCTTTATCGGAATTCATGCCTGTGAGTTGTCGTGCTTGGTTGATTAAAGTTCTATCTATTGTAGTATTGAATTGACTCATGTTTTTTCCACACTTATAAGTTTTCGGAAGTTACATAGGAAATAAGAAATATAATTGCACCTAATACTACAACAAGTAGTTCACCAACAAATGGCCAAAAAATCCATTCAGTATTGTTGAATACATATTTCCATACAACCATAAATATTACTCCTAAATTTGCAAAAGCAACCCCCCATGCTGGAAACATAAAAATTTTCTTATTACCTTTATCCGAGAAAGTTAATAATCCTACCGCAGAAACAGTCACTACAACTATAAATAAAACCAAATAACCGAAATATTTTGATGGTTCTAAGACATGTGATATGTGTTGATAGCCCCAAGATATATAAATAAGTAAGGCTGCTATGGCATATACAATACCAAAAGAAGCAAGTGCAAAATATGCAAATTCTTTATTACTAAGAAATAATAGTGATATTCCAGCACTAATTAATACAAGTGTTGATATAGTTCCTACAACCCACTGTGTTGTCCAAAACTGAAAAATTACTGAATCATAAGTAAGCTTTCCAGCAAGGATTAATCTTCCTGCTAGAAGAATAATTGAAAGTAACCTTGGTAACATTTATCTCGCCATTATAGGCGTTGCGTAACGTAGTGGAGCAGCGCCTATAACACCCATCTTCTCCCGCCGATAGGTCGGTGAGTAAGGGTAAGTTAGAATTAGCTATTTGTGGTCTTGATCACCAATTTGTATTTTACCGTCAATCTCTAACCACATTGCATGCAAAAATTGATGGTCTCTTTTTGTTGCTTTATTACCAAAAAATCTTTTATGGTCAATCATAAACCTCATATCAACAATATCACCATCTGGTGTTTCATGGAATTTAACAACGACTAATGGATCATTTTTGCCGTCAATTAATCTTGCATGAAATAACCCGATGTAAAACGGTGATATATTCCCTCTTAAATTTTGGCTTGAATCTTTCATGAATCCAAACTTTTTATCTGAAGGTGTTTGGTAAATTTCAACATAACCCTGTTCTTGCCAGAGTTGTAAGAGATCAGTTATTTCCTCTGCCCATTCTTCTGCTGTGTAGCCAAAGTAATCACTAATAGCTTTAAAACTAGAATTCAATCTAGCTTCTACAATCTTTTTTGTTTCGATCATTGCTTGCAAATAACCTTAAGATATTATTTTTAGTATCTTTCTTAGTTTTACCAACGACACGCACACTTTGTGAGTTATCTCCGATTTTCACGGCTAACTCAACTTCCCCTATAGTTAACGTAGTCATAAAAAACCTCCTAAAAATATTCCCTCTTTAAAGAATACTCCCTTAATGTAAGATATTCAATGTTTATTTTTACAACTAACACCCATCTTCTCCCGCCGATAGGTCGGGAGCAAGGCTAAGTTAGAATTGATTTGCTGGGTTTCCTTTCGTCAATCCAGCCTACGTGCTATTATTTTAACCGATCTAAAATATTTTTCAATTGCTCAAAAGAGGTAATAAATCCTATCTCAATTGAATAAATGAGTCTATCTTCCCATTTAGCTCTCTTGAATCACGGCAGTATGTTCCTTTGCATTGTAACCTCTGGTATTTATTAGTTCTAATTTTTCTCTAAATTGTTTGGCTATTTCAATATAAATACCATGATTATTTTTACCAATCCTGTCAGGTAAAGTATCTATTGCTTTATTGAGAAGAATATAATTATCTCCACCTATATCTCTCCACTCAAGTATTTTAGATTCTAAAAATATATCAATCATTTCCAATCTAAGTGTTGGCGAAAGATAAATCGCTAAATCTAACATTATTTGTAAATTTGCCCAGATACCTCGATTTTCTAGTTTTCCACCTCTTTGAGATTTTATAACCGAAAATTGTTTTACATATTTGCTATAAATTACTCTATTTTTAGAATCTTTTTCCAAACTGGGAATTTCCCAGCTTGTATTTTTTCCATATTTGGTTTCGACTTCTTGGATAAATTCCCAAGTTTCATTTCTTCGTAAATACTCTTCAATGGTTATTTCTTTGAGTCCTTCGTCTATAAATATTCCCAATAGCTAAAACATCATTTAGACTTCCCATTTTTGTTAAATGCCCAATTGTAATTGTATGCTTATTTCCAAGTTGAATTACCATCATTTGGTTAGTTTTCATTGTATTATACTTTCGATAGGTCAGTCTCCAAGATAAAGTTAGAATTATATTGAATAATCCTAAATTACATTCTATCAACCTAACTTTGAATTATCAAATTTTATATTAGTTTATAATAAACATATATCACAAATTAAATGATTGATATTGAAAATAATTTGTTATACTTGACTTCATATGATATATATGCAAGCATTTATACTTCTAATATAATCCTGTATGATATATATAAATAATATGTCTTAACACATACATAAAGTATAAATAAAATGGCAAAATTAAAAACAAACATGTTAATGGAAGTTTTTATTGATTCTGGTATTGTTAAAGCAGAACACAAAACTGGAATGGTCTGTGTCAATGATCTTGTTCTTGCAGGAAATCAAGTAAGAATTTTAAGTGGAAGACCTCATATGACAGTTCAACAATTGCTAAAATATCAGTCTTTAAAAGATTTTATAAATGCCGTGCAGGCTGAAATTAAAGGGGGTCACTATGGTTATTATGAAAGTGTAGGTAGTCTTATTCAGGTTAGGGTACGTGGAAAAAGTAAAGGAACTTATGCTTTTTTACCTATTGCTTTGAAAATAGCTTCATTAATGTCACCAGAATTTGAAGCAGTTATTTACCGAATATTTATTGAAGGCCAATTGTTTAAGTTGCGTGATGACGGTGGTGATAATTTTAAAAAATTAAATAGAGCAATTGATCTATACTTACCTAAACGTGAAGAAAAAAATGGTAATAAAGGATGTCATATTAATGCAGCAAAATTATTGCGACAAAAAATATTCCCAGCAAAAACTCAATGGGATAATACTAATATCTGGAATACAGATGAAGCAAGTGGACAACATCATGATTTGCGACAAGAATATGAAGATAAGTTATGCACATTTCTCAAGATGGGCTTTATCAAGGATTGGGAGCATTTGAAGGAGATTATTGGAAAATTAGACTAATGGCGAGTTGAGCCGCCGATAGGTCGGCCTCCAAGATTAAGTTAGAACTTATTTTAATTTTTTTACAATCATTTTTAATTGTTCATAAGATGTAATCAATTCCATTTCAATCATTGAAACCAGCTTATCTTCCCAATTAGCTCTTAACCTTTGTACTTCACTAACAGCTTCCTTAATATTATAACCTTGAGTATCTATTAAATCCAATTTTTTTCTAAATATTTTAGCTATTTGAATATGAACTCGTAAGGTGTATAAGCGAAGCGTCATACACCAAAAGCACAGTGGTGCTACAAATTTTTATTAATCAAACATATATGGCTTACGAGTTGTTGGAGCGAAGCAGAAACAGTTCCGGTGCAATGATTTGTTATTTTGTGAACATACTGTTGACAAAATAGTGATACTGGATTATAGTATCATTATGAATGGCAAACAAAGAAAAACCTACCAAGCGATATTTGAAGACCCAATTCACTCAGATATCGATTGGAAAGACATTGAAAGCCTATTCAATGGACTGGATGCAGACATAAGTGAAGGACGGGACTCTAGAGTGCGTATTGCATTAAATGGCATACGTGCGGTATTTCACCGCCCTCATCCAGAACGAGTGACTGACAAGGGTGCTATAAAATCTGTTAGACGATTCCTAAATGAAGCAGGAGTATAAGATGAAATATAAAGGCTACACTGGACATGTAGAATTTGACGATGAAGCTGACATCTTTCATGGAGAAATTCTCGACACTAATGATGTGATTACATTTCAGGGTACAACACCTGATGAAATTAAAAGTGCATTTCATGATTCAGTTGACGATTATCTTGAGTTTTGTAATGAACGTAATGAAAGTCCAGAAAAGCCTTTTTCTGGTAAATTGGTTTTACGAATGACTCCAGAATTGCATCACAACATATTTGTGCATGCCAAGCAATCTGGGAAAAGCATCAATTCATACATTACTGATTCACTCGATAAAATATCAAACTACGGTTAAATTTTTACTCAAACAAAATAACGTCAGAGTTGTGCGGGCGGAGCGTTTTTTGCGCAGCTCCGAACGAACGACTTGTTATAAACCTGACTTTAATTTGCGGATTTCGCGCAGCTCCAATCAGGCCAATTGTCACCTTTAGTTCTATTATTTTCCCACTGTAAAGGTTGTAAGTTAGATATGTCGTCACTTCCGCCTTTAGATACCGGTTTAATGTGATCAATTTCCCAACCGCTACCATTCTCAGTTGTTTTTCCATATTCAGTGTATTTTATCCAAGCATTGCACATATCTTTTCTTTGCACCGCTGGGTCATTACCTGAAACTACTTTCCCTTTTTTCCACACGGCATCAATTTCTTGCTGCGACCATGCACCGCCTCTGTTGTTAGTGTTAGACATAAGTATCTCCTTTTATTTTTTGGTTATAACGCCTATGTTAAGCGGCACTGGACATGGAAGTAAAGTGTCCGCTTCAACGACTGGTTATCCTGAGTGTAACCCGAGCCATAGCGACTTGGAGAAGCGTAGCAAGGGCGAAACGTTTCATCAGGATAATGGCGAGTTGAGGAGGATGTTTCTCCTCAACTCGCCATTATAGGCGTTGCGTAACGTAGTGGAGCAGCGCCTATA
>DAOUSL010000004.1 GCA_030627235.1 Thioploca sp. | reverse complement strand
TACCTAAATTAAAGTTATATAAATGTAGGATGCAATGAACGAAGTGAATTGCATCAATCGTGTTGACTCGAAAGATGTAATTCGTAAACTCATTACATCCTACATAAAATCCGTCGGTGTTTAGGAAAGATGTCTAAATATTACAGCACAAAACTAATCCCAATTAAAGCTTGATTATCAACATCTCCATCATTTAAATACATTTTATACTGAAATTTTAATTCCGTATTCTCTCCAAAACGAACTCCAACTCCAGCCCCTAAAAACAGTCCAGCATCAATATCGATATTTTCTGAATAACAAGTTTCACATTCAGCAATTTCCCGATCAAAATTCAGATAATCATAACCAATTAACATATTGCCAGAAAATATATCATTCATTGGATAATTGATTTTGCCAGCTACAGAAAGTAAAAAACCAGTTTCAGAAGATTCTGCGGTATATGTATCTCGATAATAATAATCATCTATATAATATACTTCTTGGGAAAATTTTTGGCCATCATCAACAAACAATGCCCCAATTCCAAATTCTACTGAAAAATATTCTTGTAAATCAAAATCGATTCTACCATCAACAGTCCAAGCTTCTTCATCCAAACCTGCTTTATTGGCAAATTCAGGAGTAAATTGTAGTTTACCAACATATCCGCTTATTTCAGCTCCCATAACTATAGAAGAGCTTAATAATAAAGATAATAATAATATTTTACGCATAGACTTTTCCAGTATTGTTAAAATTGCATACCTGGTGGCATTTTGCCTTTCATACCACGCATTATATTTCCAATTCCACGTTTTTTAGACACTTGTTTAAACATTTTTTGCATCTGGGAAAACTGTTTTAATAAACGGTTTACATCTTGAATTTTAGTACCAGAACCATTAGCAATTCTTCTTTTACGTGAACCCTTGATAACATTTGGTAAGCGACGTTCTTTAGGAGTCATAGAATTGATAATTGCTTCCATTCTACCTATTTCTTTATCATTTACCATCGATTTAGCTTTATCTGGAATCTGATCAGAACCTGGAATTTTGTCCATTAATCCAGCTATACCACCCATATTACGCATCTGTATTAATTGAGAACGAAAATCATCAAAATCAAATCCACGACCTTTCTTTAATTTCCCAACAAATTTTTCTGCTTGTTGTTTATCAACTGTACGTTCAACTTCCTCAATTAAGCTAAGTACATCCCCCTGACCAATAATTCTAGAAGCAATTCGTTCTGGATAAAAAGGTTCTAAATCACTGCTTTTTTCACCAATACCGATAAATTTAATTGGTTTACCAGTTATTTTTCTCACTGATAAAGCAGCACCACCACGCGCATCACCATCAGTTTTAGTAAGAATAACTCCTGTCAAAGGCAAAGTATCATTAAATGCTTTAGCAGTATTAGCCGCATCTTGACCAGTCATACTATCTACAACAAATAAAGTTTCGGTTGGTTCAGCAACTGCATGAAGTTGCTTAATTTCATCCATCATTTCATTATCAATATGTAGACGACCAGCAGTATCAATCAACAATATATCTGCAAATTGCTTCCTAGCCTGAGATATAGCATCTTTAGCAATATTTACTGGTTTTTGGCTGCTATCACTAGGAAAAAATTGAG
The DNA here is from genome assembly GCA_030627235.1 of Thioploca sp. Taxonomy (GTDB): domain Bacteria; phylum Pseudomonadota; class Gammaproteobacteria; order Beggiatoales; family Beggiatoaceae; genus DRQV01. Next base: position 62,770 of record DAOUSL010000004.1, on the reverse strand, counting down.
CATTAATTTCGCCAGCTAAGGTTTCTAATTGCTTGATTGCAGCTGGACGATATACATCGCAACTAGCAACCATAACTGATTTTTTGTCTTGTTCAATTAAGCGTCGAGCTAATTTAGCAATGGTGGTAGTTTTACCAGAACCTTGTAAACCTGCCATTAAGATTACAACAGGAGCTTGAGCGTTTAAATTAAGTTCTTCACATTTATCTCCCATTAATGCGGTTAGTTCATCTCGCACTACTTTAATTAAAGTCTGACCAGGAGTTAAACTGCCAACAACTTCTTGACCAATTGCTCTCTGTTTTACTTGTTCAATAAATTCTTTAACAACTGATAAAGCAACATCAGCTTCTAATAAAGCCATCCGTACTTCACGTAATGCATCTTGAATATTTTTTTCACTTAAGCGTCCCTGACCACGTATTTTTTTTAAACTGTCAGTGAGACGGCTGGTAAGGTTTTCAAACATATATTAGTTCTCTTTATTGAATATTATTTAAAGGTTCGTCGAAATTGAAATTTATCTTTAGTCGGTAAAATTGTTGAATTAGTTGTTATATTTTCATTTTTTGAGAGTAAATAAGCTTCGCTCCAACCTGTCATTAAAAAAAACAGATGTAAAGTTTGTCCGCCCATCCATACTGTGGCAAGAGATATGAACATAACCATATATAAACTTAATAATGTGAAGCCTAAAGAACTACCAGGTAATCCAGTCTGAGGTTGTGACATGGAATGAATGAACAAACGTATCATCATGGTAAACATAATTGCTAGGAAAAACCCTAAGCCGATAATTCCATGTTTTAAAAATAATAATAAAAAATGATTATCAATAGAACCTTGCCCACCAACCTTTGGATATTTAAAACGTCCCCAACCTAAATAGAATTTATCCTTCGCAAGTTCAATATAATTAATTATTAATTGCCAACGATAAATTACCGTTTGATGTGATTTAGTTTCTACTGATTCTGGGTCAACAGATACATAATTTATAAACCAGTTAATAGTTGGAATGCTAATAATAACAATAACTGTAAAAAGTATTCCAACAACAAACCAACGTCTTTTAGTATAGCCTATCATCGGAATAAATGCAGCTATTACAGCAGCTAATAATGGGCCACGTGCTAATGTTGTAATTGAACCAACTAATAATACTAGAGTGAAAAAACGAGCTGGTGAAATAGGTAACCAAGATAATTGGCGAATATGTGATGGCCAAACTCTACTCCATTCTAACCAACGCTGAATACGATATCCGGTTACCATGATGATTCCAGCTAATATAGCATGTCCATAAGGTCCAGAAGAACGTGGTAATCCCCAACGATATTGAGTTGCCCAATCCCAACCTTGTTCCCCGAAAAAACGTCCTAAAACTTTTTGCCATATAGTAAAATTAGATAAAGTTATAGACTGATAAGATGCTAAAATAGCAACTATTGCTAATATAATTACAATCCGTTTAGCAAATTCTTCACGCGAATTAAAGGGTTCTATTAAACTTTTGCCTAAAATGTATGGAAATAATACTGCTCCTGCTACACCATTAGCTATAAAGTTTTGAGATTCAGAATAACCAATATGGCTATATTCAGAATAACCAACCCCAAAAGCAAAACCGAATACCATTATATCAATGAATGAAAATTTCCATCCCTGCATTCCTCGTAAAGCCCAAATCATTATGATTGGTAAAACTGTGATTTGTTGAAAATTTGGATCTGGAAAACCTGCTACTTTCCAAGTGTAATAAGTTGGCAAAAAAAATACTACTGGTATATATACATTTAGAAATGCTTTTTGAGGCGACTGTGTTAAAGCAACATAGATTGCTAATAATCCTGGTATAAGAATGATAATAGACATTTTATTTGGAATTTACATCCATTTTAAAGCATACTATTTAAATAGCTGGTTATTATTTATGAATAGGAAAAGTTGTTCTTAATCTAAGATTTTTAATGGTAACATGTTACTTGATAAAAGGTAAAAAAAAAATTAAGTTTAGTCTGGTTAGCTCCGTATGTTACACTGATCATCGCTGAAATTTTTATTGCCTCTTAATTTCCAGAATAATTTATTTTCATTGATAAAATGGATGTAAATACAAATATAAACTGATGTTACGCAAATAAATCTCAAAAGGAGTGCAAAATTTATTTTGCAATGGATAATATTAAACAATCCTATAATAAAAAATATTTATTTAATCCAGTTTTGTAACCAAGCGAGTAGTCTAAATGAAACAACTAGCTTTAATTATTGACCTTAATGTATGTGTTGGCTGTCATGCTTGTGTAACCAGTTGCAAAGAATGGAATACTTCTGGTTGGGCTGGGCCAATGTCAGATGTTAACCCATATGATGCTAATCCCACTGGAACATTTTTTAATCGAGTACAAACCTTTGAAGTAGGAACATTTCCTAATACTGAAACTGTACATTTTCCAAAAAGCTGTCTCCATTGTGAAAATCCACCTTGTGTACCAGTTTGTCCAACTGGAGCTAGTTATAAGCGTGAAGTAGATGGTATTGTATTAGTTGATTATGATAAATGTATTGGTTGTAAATACTGTTCTTGGGCCTGTCCTTATGGCACTCGTGAATTTGATCAGAAACAGAAAGTCATGAAAAAATGCACCTTATGTGTAGATCGGATTTATGATAAAACTTTACCAGAATCAGAACGTAAACCAGCTTGTGTATTGGCATGTCCAACTAATGCTCGTTTATTTGGAGATGTTCATGATCCTGATTCTGAAGTATCACAATTAATTCGAGAAAGTGGTGGTTATCAATTGATGCCAGAATGGGGTACTAACCCTTCTAATCATTATTTACCTCGCCGTAAAACACATTTCAAAATCCATGAGGATGAATTACAACGAGTTGATAATCCACTTAAAAAAGAAGGTCTACTACCAGAACCATCAAAAGATCAACAAACATTGGATGATATCTATTCAAGTTGGTAATTATTGATAATTAATACAGAGGTTATTTATGCATCCAGCATTTTCCGTAATTTTTTTAACCACTCTAATAGGAATAGGCCAAGGTTTATTTTTGGCTCTTTATAGTGGACAAGTTTACTCCATGATGGAATTATTACCAGCTCAAGATAGTCAAAGTTTTTATGCGTTGGGTAGTTTGCTTGCAGTTGGATTTTTAATAGCAGGTTTATTTGCTTCTTTTTTCCATTTAGGCCGTCCTATGCGAGCTTGGCGTTCCGCAAGTAAATGGCGTACTTCTTGGTTATCTCGTGAAGTTATAATTTTACCAGCTACAATATTACTTATCGCATTTTATGGTTGTATTCATTACTTTGATTGGAATCATATATTATTTTCTATAACTAAGACTCAATCAGTTGATTTATCTTTAGTTATTGGTATGCTTGCCACATTAAGTACTTTTGCTTTATTTATATGTACCAGCATGATTTATGCTAGTGTAAAATTTATGCAAGAATGGTATAACCCATTGACAGTTATTAATTATATATTATTTGGTATGGCATCCGGTTTTACTTTAGCTGCAGTATTTTCAGTAATTATGGAAGCTGATGTGGTTGGCTTTTATGTATTATGGGCTATTGTGCTAACTATTACAGCCTTTATAACTCGAGCTGCTACAATATTGCGCAACCGTAACATTGTTTCCAAATCAAATCTTCAGACAGCTATTGGAATACGCCATACAGTTATTGCTCAAAAATCTCAAGGAGCTATGTGTGGCTCTTTTAATACTCGTGAATTTTTCCATAATAAATCTGCAACTCAACTGACAGTAGTAAAAAATATTTTTCTATTACTAGTTTTTCCAGTTCCAATCTTTATGCTTATATTAGCAATATCTGGAGTATTTACTTTATATTTGACTATAGCTGCTTTTGTAATTCAGTATTTAGGTTTGCTTGCAGAACGTTGGTATTTTTTTAGTGAAGGCAAACACCCTCAAAATATTTATTATCAATCAGTTGCTTGAGGTTAGGAATGAATAAGAGGAGTTTACAATATAAAGTGACGTTTAAATAGCAAAGAATTATTATATTCAGATATCAATGTAAATCCCGATATCTGAATATTATATCTATTTAAATTTAACGTATTGTGATAATTTTATATTTTCAGATAATCTAAAGTTTTCTATAGCTCCTAAATACTTAATAGGATTAATAGCAACTTTAGCTTGACGAATTTCAAAATGGACATGAGGACCAGTGGAACGCCCAGTTGAACCAACTAGAGCTATTTTTTGTCCACGTTTCACTATATCTCCAGCTTTGACTAAATTTTTGCTGTTATGACCATAACGAGTAGAATAAATATTACTATGTTTAATCTCTACTAAATTACCATAAGCACCTACACGTTTGGAACGAACTACCACTCCAGCTTCTACTGCAAATACTGGCGTACCTCTTTTAGCAGCAATATCAATACCTTTATGCATACGTCGTCCACGTTTTCCATAACCTGAAGAAACTCTACCTTGTTTTAAAGGCCAATTTTTTGGTAGACTTTTAGTACGAAAACGATATTCTCTTAAAAATTTCTTAGAAACTAATTGAATTGAACGTTTTATGTTAGAAGGAATATTTGGTTTTTTTCCTGCTAGTTTATCCCAAGAAACACTAAAATCAGTATTTTTACTATATCGATTAATACGTTTCGTTTTATTGGTTAAAGCATTAACTCTTAATGCTAAATTATTACTAGATTCAGTAACCCGTTTGCTTAATTGTAAAGCTGAATAAGCACTTGCTACTGTAAGCATAAATACAAGTGAAATTGATATAATAATTGGATAAATCCAATAAAATCTACTTGCAAAATTCTTTTTAGTCAGAATTATGTTCATAATATGTTCCTTTTTTTAATTCGGTTAAAATCTTCATGAAATCTGTAACTAGTATAATAACAAATAAGTCTAGTTGGTTGTACCATTTATCACAACATTGTAAGACATTGAAGTCAATTAATAAAGAGTTAAATAAAAGTTTACCACTACCATTAAACCAACACTGTCATGTTGCAAATTGGCGTGAGAAAACTTTAATAATACACACTGATTCTTCTTTATGGGCAACTAGACTGCGTTATATGACCCCTTTTCTTATTGCAAAGTGGCAACAAGAATCATCTATGCCTACCATCAACAAAATTATAGTTAAAGTACGTCCAACTTTAATAAACTACTACCTTCAATAATCATACCATTTAAAATCTCACATTAAGATGCTAGAGGTTGAAGTGAACCTAATATTGGTGTAACTGCATCATTGTCTTCGCAGCATACCATTTCCCAAGCATTTTCATTTGCCAATAAAGTACGTAATAAGATATTATTTAATTCATGCCCAGACTTATGACCACTAAATGCACCAATTAAGCCATGGCCTAGTAAATACAAATCTCCAACTGCATCAAGTACTTTATGTTTCACAAATTCATCTTCATAACGTAAACCGTCTTCATTTAAAATGCGATAATCATCCACCACTATAGCATTTTCAAGACTACCTCCTAAAGCTAATTGGTTTTCACGTAATAATTCTATATCACGCATAAAACCAAAGGTACGAGCTCGACTAACTTCTTTAACAAAAGCTGTTTTAGAAAAGTCGATCTCAGTATAATTTGGATTTTGTCTAAAAACTGGATGCTCAAAATCTATTTTAAAACTAACTTTAAAACCATCAAAAGGATCAAAACGAGCCCATTTATCACCTTGTTGTACCTTTATTGTACGTTTAATGCGAATATATTTTTTAGGTACATTTTGTTCTTCTATACCGGCTGATTGAATTAAAAATACAAACGGTCCAGCACTACCATCCATAATTGGAACTTCAGGTGCACTAACATCAATATACGCATTGTCTATCCCTAAACCTGCTAAAGCAGATAATAAATGTTCAACTGTGGAAATTTTAACGTCATCTTTTACTAAAGTTGTTGAAAGTCTAGTATCACCAACATTTTCAGCTCGAGCTTTAATTTCTACTGGCACATCCAAATCAACTCGTCTAAAAGTAATACCACTATTAGCCAAAGCTGGCCGTAAAGTTATATATACTTTTTCACCAGTGTGTAAACCGACACCAGTGGCATTAATTACCTTTTTCAAGGTACGCTGCTTTATCATCTAAGGTGTATCCCCGTCGCATTAAGGCAGTCGGTATTATGATTTAAAGTCATTAAGCATTAAATTTTAAGATGCTTGTTGACGTAAAAAAGATGGAACGTCTAAGTAGTCTAAAGATTGATTATCATTTTCATCAAGTGAACTATCATTACCAGCTTGCAAACGTGCTACTGTAGGCTTATCAAACTCTTTGTAATCACTAATTTTACCAGCTTTATTAATACCAGTAACTACTTGTTTAGATACTTCTTTTGCTTTAGGATGTTCTACTACTGTTTCAGTGGTAGTTCCTACTCCAGTTGCAATTACTGTAACCCGTAATTCATCATTCATTTCTGGGTCAAGAGCAGTACCTACAACAACCGTAGCATTTTCTGAAGCAAATTCCTTAATTACTTCACCCATTTCTTCAAATTCGCCAATACTTAAATCCATACCAGCAGTCATATTTACCAAAATACCTCTAGCACCTTTTAAGTCAACATCAGCTAGTAAAGGACTAGAAATAGCTTCAGTTCCAGCTTTACGAGCTCTACCTTCTCCTTTGGCATAACCAGACCCCATCATAGCCAAGCCCATTTCCTGCATAACTGTAGTAACATCAGCAAAGTCAACGTTAATTAGACCTGGACGGGTAATTAGTTCAGAAATACCTTGCACAGCACTATATAAGACATCGTTTGCCTTTTTGAATGCATCGATTAAAGTAGCATCTTTACCTAATACATCACGTAATTTTTCATTCGGAATTATAATCAATGAATCCACATGTTGACTTAATTCTTGAATTCCTTCTTCAGCTACCTTTGCTCTTTTACGACCTTCAAATGGAAATGGTCTAGTAACTACAGCAACTGTCAAAATTCCAATTTCTTTCGCAACTTGTGCCACAACTGGAGCAGCTCCAGTACCAGTTCCACCACCCATTCCAGCAGTAACGAAAACCATATCAGTACCTTCAAGAACGGCCATAATTCGTTCACGATCTTCTAAAGCTGCTTGCTCACCAACTTCAGGATTAGCACCTGCTCCTAAGCCTTTAGTAACATCTGTGCCAAGTTGTAAAATTGTTCGGGCTGACGAATTTTTTAATGCTTGTGCATCAGTATTAGCACAAATAAACTCCACTCCTTCAATATTACCTTGAAGCATGTGCTCAACTGCATTTCCGCCTCCTCCCCCAACTCCAATTACCTTAATTACGGCATTTTGGCTATAAGTATCCATCAATTCAAACATTCAATTGATCTCCAAATAATAAATAATTCTTAATTCTTAATTCTTAATTCTTAATTCTTAATTAAAACCTAAAATATTTGAATATTATTCACACTTTTCAAATTGTTTGAGCTTCATATTAAATATTAACAACTAAAAATTCCCTTTAAACCATCTTGTCATACGATTTAATGCATTTTTAACATTACTACTAGGATCAGCAATTTCTGAACCTTGCTCGGATCCGTGGTGATTACTAAATAAGAGTAAGCCTATTCCAGTAGCATAGATAGGATCATTGACTATATCAGTTAACCCAGTAATATGCTTGGGATAACCTATCCTTACTGGGGCATGAAACACTCTTTCTGCGAGTTCTACAACTCCATCCATTTTGGCACTACCACCTACCATTACAATTCCAGCAGCAATTAAGTCTTCATAACCACTACGACGTAAAACTGCTTGAACTAGTGTCAATAATTCTTCATAACGTGGTTCTACTACATCGGCTAAAGTTTGTCTTGCTAACAATCTAGGTGGACGTGCTCCAACACTTGGCACTTCTATCATTTCTTCAGAATTAGTAAGTTTTGCTAAAGCACAAGCATATTTTATTTTTATATCTTCAGCATACTGAGTCGGGGTTCGCATAGCAACTGCAATATCATTAGTAACTTGGTCACCTGCTATAGGAATTACTGCAGTATGGCGAATTGAGCCTTCAGTAAATATTGCAATATCTGTAGTACCTCCACCGATATCTACCAAGCAAACTCCTAAATCTTTTTCATCTTCTGTTAATACAGCGGCACTAGCAGCTAGTTGTTCTAAAATGATTTCATCAACTGATAAATTACATTGTCCAATACATTTAGCAATATTTTGGGCTGCACTTCCAGCTCCAGTAACCATGTGAACTTTAGCTTCCAAACGTACCCCTGACATACCAATAGGTTCTCGAATTCCTTCTTGATTATCAATTATAAATTCTTGGGGTAATATATGAATAATTCTTTGATCTGCCGGAATAGCTACAGCTCGAGCTGCATCAATAACCCGTTCGATATCTTCTGGATGTACTTCTTTATCACGGATTGCAACAATACCGTGTGAGTTCATACTACGAATATGGTTTCCAGCAATTCCGGTATATACTGAATTAATATCACACCCTGACATCAACTCAGCTTCTTCTATAGCACGTTGAATTGAATGGGTAGTGGAATCAATGTTTACAACAACTCCTTTTTTCAGGCCACGAGAAGGGTGTTGTCCGATACCAATGATTTCTACTGAGTCTCCCTCAACAGAAAGTTCACCTACAACTGCTACTATTTTAGATGTGCCAATATCAAGTCCAACAATTAAATTACTCTTTTCTTTGGGAAGTGACATATTTTCCTCTGTTAATATATTGCAATACCATTATTATAACGTAAGTCAATATGAGAATTCCTTCCCAATGATTTATAAGGATATATTTTGAAAAAACGCTTTAACCGAGTTTCAATATCAGTATGACCCAACCATAATTTAATTCCATTATCAAATAATATATACCAAGCTCTATAAGTATCATATCCAAATTCATGAATATTTAATTTAGCCGTTCGTATTATTGGAATAAATTTTATATAATAATATATTATTTTATTTAGATATTTTATTGGTATCATAAATTTTGGTAAATCCCAATTATCTTTAGTATATTCAAGTGATATAATGTTCCCTTTAATGTCTATAAGTTTATCTTGCCACTTAGCAATTGGTTTATATTCCTGGATTTTTATAATAATAGTATCTGGCCATATTTTTTGTGCTTGTGTTGTTTTTATCCAAGGTAAAGCTAACAGAGCTGAGTCTAATTTAGCCAAATCAGTCCCTATAAATCCGTTTGAAGTTAGTTTTGAAATAGTATCTTGCAAAGTTAATAAATTTGTATTAATTAATTTACCTTTAATTTGTACAGTATTTATTGGTAAAATATGAGGTTCAATAGCTAATAATAAGCATCCAACTATTAGACTCAATAATAAACCAATTGATAATATATTAAAGATGAATTTTTTCTGCACGACCATTATATAGTAAGAGCTAAAATATTTAAAACTAATTCATCAAAATTAATTCCTGCTTGTTTGGCTGCCATAGGTACTAAACTATGATTCGTCATTCCTGGAACTGTATTTACTTCTAATAACCATGGTTGACCTAATTTATCACAAATAAAATCTACTCTTCCCCAACCGTTAGCTCCAATTGCTAAAAATGCCTGCATCATGATATTTTGTAATGTTTGTTCTTGTGAATTTGATAAACCACAAGGACAGATATATTTAGTCTCAGAATCATCACTATATTTAGCGTTAAAGTCATAAAACCCCCTGGGAGTTTCTAACCGTATCATAGGTAGTACTGAGTTATTTAAAATAGCGGCAGTATATTCGTTACCTTTAATATAAGTTTCTGCTATAACTGGGCAGTTATACTGAGTTGCAATTGTGACTGCATTTGCCAATTCATCTATCTTATTTACTTTAGCCATTCCAACACTAGAACCTTCTAGAATTGGTTTTACCATAATTGGTAATCCTAATTGCTCAACTAATTCAGTAAAATTACTATCAACATTTACAATACTAGATTTTGGAGTTGGTAGTCCTAAACTTTGCCAAATCTGTTTAGTGCGATATTTATCCAATGCTAAAGCAGAACCTAATACTCCACTACCAGTATAAGGTATTTTCAACAACTCTAATAGGCCTTGGATAGTACCGTCTTCACCTCCTCTACCATGTAAAGCGATAAAAACCCGATCAAATTTTTCTAATTTTTTTACAAAGTCATTATTAGTATCAATACCTTCAGCATCAATTCCTTGATTCAACAACGCTTGTAAAACTGCTTTACCACTTTGTAATGATATTTCTCGTTCAGCAGATTTACCACCCATCAATACAGCTACTTTACCAAATTTAGTGTGCATTTTTCAGACTCGCAAATAATACCAGAATATAACTATATAATTTCTATACAATTTATTAAAATTTTTGTTAATTTAAAGCTTTGGGGTTAGGGATATTTAATTAATTAAATTATAACTTGGGATAATTCTGTAATGTAGATGATATAATATATGATAAAAAAAATAAAGGAATTACTATAATTGTTCATTAATATATGCTATATAGCAATATAAAAATAATAACATATAAAATTTTAAAAAATCATATAGTTACAATATTTTAACAATTAAAATCCCACTTTTATTTTAATAAAATATCTCATATATTATTAGATAAATCATACTATTAAAGATAATAATATTAAATCACCAATATTTTGTAATACTTAAATTATGTCTGAACAACGATATATAAAAATACGCAATGTAACCTTAGTTGGAGCATTTGGTAATGTTGTCATTACTATTATCAAACTTGTATTTGGTTTTTACGGTAAATCTCAGGCTTTAATAGCTGACGGATTACATTCATTATCTGATTTGATTAGTGATGGAGTAGTATTAGTAGCAGCTAAATACGGTACTGCAGCAGCTGATAAAGATCATCCTTATGGACATGCCCGTTTTGAAACTTTAGCAACAGTGGCAATTGGAGCATTATTAATTTTAGTGGCTATTGGCATGTTTGTGGATGCTGGCCGAAGATTACTCAGTCCAGACTTATTATTACATCCCAGTAAATTTACCCTTATAGTTGCTTTTTTATCTATTGTAGTCAAAGAAGCCTTGTATCAATATACTGCACAAGTTGCTAAAAAAATTAAGTCTAAACTATTAGAAGCTAATGCTTGGCACCATCGTAGTGATGCTATTTCCTCCGTAATCGTATTAATTGGTATAACTGGCAGTATTGTTGGAATACATTGGTTAGATGCAGTAGCCGCAATTGGAGTAAGTTTTATGATTGCTCACGTTGGTTGGTCATTGGGTTGGGGTGGAGTTAGTGAATTAGTAGATACAGGTTTAGATAGCAAGCAATTAGCAGAAATTAAAACAATCATTAATTCTACAGATGGCGTTGTTACATTACATGATTTGCGTACTCGTAAAATGGGAGGAACTAATGTTTTAGTAGATGTACATATTTTGGTAAATTCTACAATAACTGTTTCTGAAGGCCATCAGATTGGTGAACGAGTACGCAATAAGTTGATAACTAAAATGAAAAATATAAAGGATGTATTAGTACACATTGATCCAGAAAATGATGACAATATTAATAATACTAATTTAAAATTACCATCAAGAGTAGAAATAACAGAACATTTGCAACAAATTTGGCAAACAATGGACTTACCAATTGAAAATATTAATCTACATTACTTATCTGGTAAATTAACTATAGATGTCTATTTATTTTTACCAACGATACAGGATATTAAAGATACCAAAGTTATATCCCAACATTTTGTTCAATTAGCTACTAAAGAACTGGACATTGAAACAGTCAATATATATTATCGCATCGATTCCCAACAAAAAGTAGTAAATAATTTACAAAATCAGTTTTTTGGGCAAAATAATTAAAATTTTCCTTAAAATGTTAGCTAATTTATTCCCATGAAATCAAATAATTTTAGGTGTTTTATGCAAAAGATATTAGTTCTAATTAGTTTATGTTTTAGCTGTAATTTGTTTGCAATAGAAACACTTCCTATCATTGGTAAATGGCAAATTGTTAGTTATCAAATTATTGGTTATCCAAAAATGGAGGAAATTGAAAGGAATAACTGGCTTGGCAATATAATTGAGTTTAATCAACAAATTACATTAAACGATGGTAAATCTAGTCATACATGTCCCAAATTCGATTATCAAGTTACCACTGAAAATTCTGAAGCTTATTTTTTAACTGGTTATAAGATTAAACCATATCAATTAGGTATCGTTGAAAAAAATATTCAATTAATAAAAATAACTTGTCAAACTAACAGTTGGCTAAGTAAATCTCGCTGGTTTACTAAAATATCAGATATTCATATGCTTGGTTATTGGGATGGAGTATTATTCTTTTTTGCAAAACAAGATAAATCTAATACGTTGTTAATAACTCCACAAAGTGTTGGTATGATTAATTCTAAAAGTCAGTTTGATTCTAAAATTCTAACTACTTATTTACCAAAATATACTATTGATGAAAATTTTAAGTTTTATAAGAAAGATAAATTAATGTTAGAAGTGTATCCTAATAATCTTAGAATTAGTTATATAAATATTTTTGATAAAAATGCTATAGCTCCAGCTAATTCAAAAATAGGTATGACTTATACAGATATATTTAATAATCCTGAAATGGTTATCGATTGTAAAGCCGGAATTAAAAAATTAGCAGGAAAAACAATATGTTCTTTTAAAAACATTCCAACAATTAAGTATGTTTTTAAACCACAAACTGATATATCTCCAATTAAAGCTTTGGAAAATGCTAAGTTGATCGAATTTATTTGGTTTGCTGATTCGAGTTTAATGGAAGAAAAAATACTACCAGATCGTTCCATTCCAATTGTTGAAACTTTTAAAACTCAAGTAACACGTCTCACTGATATACAAAACAATATTAATAGCTTATTGGAAAAATTTCCAAATGATGATTTTAACACTGCAATACCTGATTTTAATAATTCTCAACAAGCATGGATGGAATATAGTAATAAGCATTGTCAATGGTACTCAACTTTTTTCGATGTAGAAAAAGATGTTTGTATAGAAAAAATGGCTCAGGAACAAGCTGATAAAATTAAAAGTATTTTACAAAAAATTGATATATTATCTATAGTTAAACCGAAATAATGATTATATTTTATTTTAATTATCAAAAAAATTAAAATAATGCTTGCAAAAATAAAAGATATGATGTATGATTGTGGAAGTTGATGCGAGGTGGAGCAGTCTGGCAGCTCGTCGGGCTCATAACCCGAAGGTCGGGGGTTCAAATCCCTCCCTCGCTACCAATTATTCTTCTCTAAAAGCATCCTTTATCCAGTTCAATTCTGATTTTTCTACTTTTCCATCAATTAATACCACATCAAAACGACATTGCTGATCCAGTCTACGAATTTGTAGATAATTAGTTGCTGTTGCTAATATTCTCTGTTGTTTTCGTATATCAATGCTTGCTAAACTCCCACCATAACGTTGACTCTTCCGATAACGCACTTCTATAAACACCAAAGTTTTTTCATCCAACATTATTAAATCTATTTCCCCAGTTCTACAACGATAATTACGTTCTACTGGTTGTAAACCTTGATTACACAAATAAACATGAGCCATTTCTTCAGCCCATTTTCCTAGTTCATTTCTTTGCATGTTGGATGAAAAATTTGTTAAATTTATTTAGATACAACAGTTTTATCAAGTAGATGTGGCAAACCCTTTACAAAATGAGCCCAAGGCATTTGTTTACGATGAATAATTCCATTTTCTTCTAAATGCAATTGTCCAGTTTGTCCTTGCCATTGTTGTTTTTTTAAATATCGAAGTTGCATGCTTATATTATAAGCATCAATTCCTAACGCATATAAGCGGTTAAATTTTTTAACTTTTTCTGGTTCACTTTGTTTTAAAGCTAACTGTATTTGAACAGCAGTCTCATTTGGTTTTAATATCCAAGGCATATCTACAAATAAAACTCCATTTAAACTTTTATCTAATTTAGAATTTTGAGTACCACTATACACTTTGGAAATACTATAAATAGGAATTTTATTAACCAATTTTGCTATAATAAGAGGTACAAATTGCCTAGCATGTTGTGGTGCTACCAGAAAAACCATATCAACCTTCTTAAACTTCTGCAATTTTTTCCGTATGGAAGATTCAAAATTTTTCCCATAAACAATCTTAACTAATTGACCACCAAGTTTTTCCCATTGCGAACTAAATGTGTTTAAAATTCCTTTTCCCCAAGAGCCATCTGGAACTAATATTATTGAAGAACGATGTCCATCACCCCAAGCTCGTTTAACAACTTCTAAAGCTTCATCATCTGGAGATAAGCCAAGTTGATATAAATTGTTAGCTTTATCAGTTATATGATTCAAAGCTAGTGTTGGTACTGTTAATTGATTTTTAGCTAAAATTTCTATATTCTTTTTTAATAATGGCCCTACTATAACTTCGGCTCCATTTTTTATGGCTTTTTTATACTCTGTCAATATGTTATCTGAGTTTATGTTATAAACAGTAATTTGTGGTTTATTATACTTTTGTTTGATTTTAGAAGCTTCTAAAAAACCATTTTTAACAGCTTCAGCATATCCACCAAATCGACTATCTACAGCTGGCAATAATAAAGCTATTTTTTTAGGTCGAATAGAAATAGTATTTAAATGTTGGACAACTTGTGGAATAATATATTGTGAAGCTGGATGTTTAGGAAATAGTTGTTGCCATTTATTAATATCTTTTTGCACTCGTTCTATATGCGAAATTTTATCCAAAACAGCTAATTCCAACCAACCAGTTGCAATGTCATCTGGAGATTTAATTTTTTGTAATTTAGTTAAATCTTGCTTAGATAAGTCATCCCATAAACGTTGCTGATTTAATTTTAATGCCATTGGATCAAGATGAGTTAATTTTTCTACTTTAGCCCATTCATAGATGGCTTCTAATGTATTACCATTTCCACCTAATGCTTGAGCATATAATTGTTCATATTCTAATTTCAAAGTTGGTTTTAAAGAATTTGGTTCAATACTTTTAAGTGTTTTAAATGCTTGTTCAAATCGAGTTCTAGCTATATCTATTTGTACATTAATCAACGCCAATGGAATTTCCAAACCATATCCATGTTTAGTATCTAATTTGTCTAATTCTGCTTTGGCAGCATCAATCATATTAGCTTTTAAAAAAGTTCTAATTGCTGATACTTGATGGCCTTGTTTAGTAGGTGAAGAATTTTGGTTTGCTACTAGCAAGTATTCTTTAGCAGCTTGTTGATAATCACCTTGTTTTTCAAGCATTTTAGCTTTTTTAGCCGGATCGACAAAAACTTGCTGGTCTGCTTGTTTAGGTACTTGGATACAATTTGATAAGATTGTGACTAATAAAATTATAAAAATTCGATTTAACATAAATTATTTCCTAAGTTTAAATTACATCCATTCTAACTGTAAAGATGGCATTAATCGTTTCAAATTTTTTAAGGATTTACCTTGCCATGGAATTTGCTTTGAACCTTGTACTACCATTTGAACATTTTTTTTCTGACGTACCTTTATAACAAATTTAGACAGTACATTAATCCCTGAACTATTCAGAAATTGTAATTGTCGTATATCAAAAGTGATTAAAGGCGGTTCCATATCAAGCACTCTATTAAATAGCTCTACAACTGGAACATAATCTGTAATCCCACCTAATCGTAACGATCCTTCACAATTTATAGTTGTTGTTTCATTATTATAACTAATATAGTAATCTTCGTTTTTAATTTCCATATATTAAATAGAAAGTTGAACTATTGTAGTTACAATGGTTCTTTGATTATTAACTTCAAATTTCCAACCAATTTTAGCTGTATAGTCGTTTATCATAGTTAGTAAACCAAGACCCGAATCTGTACTATTATCATTTGTAGCATTTTTTTCTAATTGCTCTATATATAATGCTTCAGTATCAGAGCCTAGTATTGTTTGAATATAAGTCTGAAATTTTGCTACCGATTTATCCAATATACTATTAGTTACAAAAAATCCGATACTATTTTCGTATAATTGTAGTTGCATACTAATGGGAAATGACCAGTTTTTATCGCTAAATTTCATAGCATTTTCCAATAACTCATTTGCAACATAACTTACAATACCTTTAATTTCAATATGTTTATCAATATCATTTGGATTATTTTTAGTTTTTGGAAAAAATGAAATAATATAATCAGCCAAAAAATCAGCTGAAAGCCCATTGTTTCTCCATCTTTGTTGGATAGGTATTGAATTTGGCGAAAATCCAATTACCAGATATCCTTCACTTTCATCTGGCTTTTCAATAATATTACCGAATATTTTTATCATTGTGTATTTATTTAAATATAAATTACCATAATGGTATGCAAATAAAAGGTTAACACTTTTTTTAAAAATTCATTAAATCAAAATTATCTTGAATATATTTTATAATCTATTGTTTTTAGTTAGATACATTTTAACTATTTACATATTATATATTACATTATTTAGCTTATTCAACCATCCTAATGATTATTCCATGGTATAAATGGTAAAATACCACCCATAACAGGGGAAATTGTATTAGACATTTCATTCATATCATGTTTCATATATTGCATACCTCTATCCATAGAAACTGTTGCATTACGCATAATATGTACGTTTTTTGACATTATAGTCATATCTTTTGACATTTGTTTTACATCGCCTGACATAGCTTTCATATCACCAGACATGCCATTTATATCGCCAGACATAGCATTCATATCATAAGACATAGTACGCATGTAAATAGTCATATTACCCATATTTTTAGACATACTTTTTATATTTGGTGACATAGTTCGCATATAACTAGACATATTTTTTATATCTGGAGCCATACTTTTCATATAAGTAGCCATATTATTCATATTTTCTACCATAGAATAAAACCAACCAAACATAATAATAGCTAATATCAACAAAACCATTCCTATTGGGATTGATAAAATTACTAATTTTTTATTTGCTTCCTTCTGAAGAGTTACTTGGTGTTTATGAATTTCAACTTGAGTCTCTAACGATTCTTTTTGTAATTTAATCTGTTGTTCTAGCTTGTTAATTTCTTCTTTACGAAGTTCTTCACGCTGATCATTATCAGTTTGAATTTTCTTCATAGTATCAGTTAAATCAGTAAAACAACTAACTAAACCTTGTAATAATTTTTCTTGTTGTAACATGGTCGTTTGAGAATCATGTTCAGTCATACTTTAAGCCTCATTAAATATATATTTACCTTAAAATTATTGCTTTAGTCTAGATTTAAATAAATGGTTTAATGCTATATGTATAAACTTATCATACACTAATCCATAATAAATCTCATCAGATATAAAATAAATATTTTTACAAACTGCAATTAATTCTGGTAAATTATCACATATATTACTAATTGGATTAACTAGTAAAGAAATCTGAATAGCTTTTATATTTTACTATTTTGGTAACTGTTCGGTAAAAAATATTCACCATAATTTTTTTGCATGCCATGTTACAATAATTAATTATTTTATATGATATTGTATAGACATGGATTGAATTATAAATAATTTTGAACTAATTTGATATTTATTAAATTCTACTTTAAACTAGTGACCACTATGATTATTGAAAAAGCTAAATTGATCCGTTTAGTAATATTTGATGTTGATGGAGTTCTTACTGACGGTCGTTTATATTTTAGTGACATTGATCAAGAATATAAATCATTTCATGCTAGAGATGGTTTAGGTATGGTAATGCTACAAAGAACAGGAGTAGAAATCGGAATTATTACCGCCAAAAAATCAACTATTGTAACTAACCGAATGCAGAAACTTGGTATTAAACATATTTTTCAGGGACAAACTAATAAATTAATTGCTTTTGAACAGCTGCGGAATGAGTTGCAATTAGATTGTCAGCAGATAGCATATGTAGGAGATGATATTCTGGATATTCCAGTTATGTCCAAAGTAGGGTTAGCAATAGCAGTAGCAAATGCAGATAGATTAGTGCTAAAATACTCTCATTGGCAAACTAAAGCTAGTGGTGGGGAAGGTGCAGCTAGAGAGGTATGTGAGCTTATCATGCAAAGTCAAGCAACTTGGGATGAGCAACTAAGCCAATATGGAATATGATGTATGTTAAAACATTGGTGGATAATTTTAGTAAGCCTAGTACTTATAACAACTTGGTTAGTTCGAAGCGTTGATGATGAATTGATAATCATTCCTAAAAATAATCTTAAAATGCCAGATTACACCTTAAAAAATTTTGATACTATACGCATGAATGAAATAGGAAAATTAAAAAGCCAATTGACAGCAACTGATATGATCCATTATCCTAATACCAATACTAGTATTGCTGATCCAATTATGGTATTTTATCAAGACAACAATCCGTCATGGACAATAAAAGCTGAGAATGGTGAAGTTTCTCCAGCAGCTGATCAAATATGGTTATTAGGTGATACAACTTTACAACAACACAATCAAAAACAACCAGAAAAATCAATTAAAATTATATCCCAAGATTTATGGGTAAGGATTGATACTGAATATGCTTATACTGACGCTTTAACTACAATTATAAGTAAGTTTGGTGAAACTAAGGCTAAAGGTATGCGTATATTTATGCCAATTGAACAAATAGAATTATTTTCTCAAGTGAGAGGACGTTATGCACTTCAATAGAAGCTTATTTATTATTTTAATTTTATTTTGTAATAGTAGTATTTATGCCTTATCAAATGATCGCAATAAACCTATTTTAATTGAAGCTAATCAAGCAGCAATTGATAATATTAAAGGAGTTGCCATCTATGAAGGAAATGTTGTAGTAACTCAAGGTTCTATCAAGATAAATGCCGATAAAATAACTTTAAATTATACCCCTGAACAAGCGATTGAAAAAATTATTGCTACTGGTAATTTAGCTAGTTTTACTCAACATCTTGATAATGATGAAGATATAAAAGCCAAAGCTAAATATATGGAATATAACGCTATTAAAGACACTTTACATCTTACCAATCAAGCTGAACTCCGTAAACAGAAGAATGGTAAAGATATTTATACTTCCAATGCACCACGTATATTGTATGATACCAAAAAAGGTTTTACTAAAGCTGACGGTGGCGATAAGAAAACTGGTAGAATTACAATTTCGATTGAACCTCAACAAATTAAAAAATAAGTGAGTACATTATCTGCCCAACATTTGGCTAAAAAATATAAATCTCGACCAGTCGTAAAAGATGTTAGTATTAGCGTAACAAGTGGTGAAGTAGTAGGATTATTGGGACCAAACGGTGCTGGCAAAACTACTAGTTTTTATATGATGGTAGGTTTAATTGCCTGTGATCAAGGTAAAATTTTGCTAGGCGATAAAGACATAACTAATTTCCCAATGCATCGACGAGCCCAAATGGGATTAGGTTATTTACCACAAGAACCATCAGTATTTCGTAAATTAACCGTTGCTGATAATGTTATGGCAATTCTTGAAGTTCAAAAATTTACCAGTAGTCAACGTAAACAACGACTTGATGTATTATTAGAAGAATTACATATCCAGCATTTACGTGATAGTTTAGGTATGAGTTTATCTGGTGGTGAAAGACGTAGAGTTGAAATTGCTCGTGCTTTAGCTTCTGAACCTCGTTTTATCTTACTTGATGAACCATTTGCCGGAGTTGATCCATTATCAGTTCTTGATATTCAACGGATTATTGCTCATTTATGTAGTTTAGATATCGGAGTTTTAATAACCGATCATAATGTGCGTGAAACCTTGGATATATGTGCTCGTGCTTATATTGTGAACGATGGAATGTTAATTGCGGAAGGCACGCCTGAAAATATTTTACACAATGAACATGTTAAGGAAGTCTATTTAGGTCATAATTTTAAATTGTAAATATGAATTCATATATAGGCTGAATGGAATTTTGCTAAAGTCATGAAACAAAGTCTTCAATTACGTCTTGGTCAACAAATCACCATGACCCCACAACTGCAACAGGCAATTCGGCTTTTGCAGTTATCTACTCTTGAATTACGCTTAGAAGTACAACAAGTGTTAGATTCTAATATAATGTTGGAATCTATTGAAGATGAATATGAAGAAGAACTAGAATTTAGCGCTGAAATTGAAGAATACGACACTTCTGAGGCAAATGAAAGTGATAAACTGATTGAGGATATTCCTACTGAATTAGCAACTGATAGTGAATGGGATGATATTTATGATAACTCGTTTACTAGCACAAATGTATCCTCAAATAACCAAGAAGATAACAACGGAAAAGATTTTTTACTTGAACAGAGTAGTATTACAGAAACTTTACAAGAACATCTATACTGGCAATTAGATTTAACTCCTTTCACAGAAATAGATCGGGCTATTGCAACTACCATCATTAATGGTATAGACGATGATGGTTATTTACAGGCTTCATTTGAAGATATATCTCAAAGCTTAGGCAATGGAAATCATGTTACTGATAAAGAAATAGAAACTGTGTTGCGTCGAGTTCAACATTTTGATCCACTTGGGATTGGTTCTAGAAATTTAAGTGAATGCTTGATGTTACAATTAACACAGTGTGACCCTGATACTCCTTGGTTAAGAGAAACCAAAATTTTGATTCGCAAATATTTATCTCTATTAGGTTCACATGACTATGTTAAGCTAGTTAAACGCATGAAACTAACTCGAGAAGAATTACGTGAAGTAGTTGACTTAATCCAATCTTTAAATCCTCGACCAGGTTCTATAATTAATAATCAGCAAACTAATTATATAACTCCAGATGTATATGTTAAAAAAATTAAAAATAGTTGGCGAGTTGAGTTAAATCCAGATATTTCTCCTAAAATTAGGATCAATTCTCAATATGCTGGTCTTGTAAAACAAAAAGATAGAAATGTAGATGTAAGCAACTTAAAAACCCATTTACAAGAAGCTCGTTGGTTTATTAAAAGTTTAAAAAGTCGTCAAGATACCTTATTAAGAGTAGCTAACTGTATCGTACAACGGCAAGCTGGTTTCTTAGATTATGGTGATGAAGCTATGAAACCATTGGTTTTACATGATATTGCTAATGAATTAGAAATGCATGAATCAACTGTTTCTAGGGTGACTACTCAAAAATATTTACATACTCCTAGAGGAATTTTTGAGTTAAAATATTTTTTCTCTAGTCATGTTAGTACTAAAAATGGTGGTGAATGTTCATCTGTAGCAATCCGTGCTATGATTAAGAAATTAATTGCTAATGAAAATACCACTAAACCATTTAGTGATAGTAAAATTGCCAATTTATTAGCTGATATGGGAATTAAAGTAGCTAGAAGGACTGTTGCTAAATATCGGGAAGCAATGGTAATTCCTCCTTCAAATGAAAGAAAACGTTTAGAATAATTTGATTAATAGTTAGTAATTTAACTGTTAATTTCCAAAATTGTAACCAGTTATATACGAATTGTAGTCATATCATTTTTGTGAATATGACATATTAGTAATTAATTTTAATAAGGAGCTTATCTAAATGCAACTTAATCTTAGTGGTCATCACGTAGAGATCACTCCTGCTTTACGTTCTTATGTTTCTACTAAAATGGAACGTTTAGAACGTCATTTTGATCATGTTACTAATGTACATGTGATTCTTAGTGTTGAAAAATTGCGTCAAAAAGCAGAAGCAACTTTACATGCTAGTGGAGCTAATTTATTTGCAGAATCTGAACATGAAGATATGTATGCTGCAATTGACGGTCTGACTGATAAATTAGATCGACAACTTAAAAAACATAAAGAAAAAGTAAAAGATCATCGCCAATCTGAAGGTGGAATTAAAACTCGCCAACCGATTGAAGAATAAGTAATTATAAGTATAAATATAGCCCGGGTTTTTATAACCCGGTTTTCTTTATGAAACTAAAATAAACATGCAAATTTCAAATATTCTGACTCCAGAACGAATGCTATGCCACGTTGAAGTGACTAGCAAAAAAAGAGTTTTTGAATACTTTAGTAGATTATTAGCTCAAGAAGAAAATATTGAACTTTCTAGTCATGATATTTTTGATAGTTTATTAATACGAGAACGTCTTGGAAGTACTGCTATAGGTCATGGAGTTGCAATTCCACATGCAAGAGTTGTAAACTGTGATGTGACTTTAGCAGCATTTTTACAACTTGAAACAGGGGTTGATTTTGGAGCTCTTGATAAACAACCAGTTGATTTATTATTCGCACTAATGGTACCAGAAAATTCTACCGAAGAACATTTAGAAATATTGGCTCAATTAGCTGGTATGTTTCAAGAAAATAATTTTCGTGATAAATTACGCGATACTAAAAACTGTCAAGATAAATTTAAGCTTTTAACTCAATGGCATCATGGTTAAACTCAGTATTACCGAACTATTTGAACAACATGCACATGATCTTGCATTAACATGGTTAGTAGAACAAGATGATAACCAACGTGCATTAGTTTTAGAACATAATCAAAAACTTGCTAATGTTAGTTATCTAAATCTTATTCATCCTCCTCAAATTCAAATTATTGGTATTCATGAATTTGCTTATTTAAATAATTTGGATAAAGATTTTTACAAAAATACTATTACTCAGTTATTTAAAAATAGTAGTCTAGCTTGTATTATTTTAGTTGATTATTCTACAATACCACAAGATTTAAGGAAAGCCGCCGAACATTATAAAGTTCCCATACTAACTTCAGAATTGTCTGGTGAAGTAGTTATTAATTATTTATATACAACTATTACTAGATTACTTTCTCAACACATTACATTACATGGTGTATTTATGGATGTATTGGGAACAGGAGTTCTGATTATGGGAGATAGTGGAACTGGTAAGAGTGAATTGGCTTTAGAATTGGTGAGTCGTGGACATCGTTTAATTGCTGATGATGCCCCAGAATTTTCTAAAACTCAACCACAAATAATAGTTGGTACTTGTCCTCTAGGTATGAATGCCTTTTTAGAAGTAAGAGGACTTGGAGTTTTAAATGTCCAAGCATTATTTGGTGATAGTGCTACAGAAAAAGATAAAGATTTACGTCTAATTGTACAATTACGTCATATGACAGCAGTTGATTTAAAAAATATTGATCGTTTACAAGGAGATTATAGAGTTAGGACAGTATTAGGAACTGATATTCCTGAAATTTCTCTTCCAGTAGCTCCAGGGCGTAATTTAGCAGTTTTGCTTGAATGTGCTGTACGTAACCATAGTTTAAAAAGTCAAGGTTATAATGCTGCTGATGATTTTTGTGAACAACAACGACAAGCCATGTTGAAGCAAAGTGAGAATTAAAATTTACTATAAATAATTCTAATTATAAAAAATATATTTAGATAACTTTGTATACTTAATTTTATCCAAAATTTGATATAACAATCAAAAGATTATATTTAAACATTTTATGTCAACTAATCAGATTGAAACTTTTTCTAATCCAAACCAAGAACGTGATTATACTATTCATATTCGTGTTCCTGAGTTTACTTGTTTATGTCCTAAAACTGGTCAGCCTGATTTTGCAACTCTGTTTTTAGATTATGTCCCAAAAGAACTATGTATAGAATTAAAATCATTAAAAAATTACATATGGTCATATCGAAATGATGGGGCTTTTCATGAAGCTGTTACTAATCAGATTTTAAATGATTTGGTACAAATATGTAAGCCAAATTTTATGCGTTTACGATCTGAATTTAATGTTAGAGGAGGAATTTATACAACTATTGTAGTAGAACATGTGACCACTGGTTGGACACCTCCTATTTTAATCAATTTACCATAAAATATGAATAATTGTGGAAGAGAGCCATTTGCCTTACAAGTCTTAGGAGATAGTATGTTACCTGAGTTTAAAGAAGGGCATATTATTATTATTGAACCAGATGGTGTAATTGAAAGTGGTTCTTATGTATTAGCTATGCATGACGAAGAATATATTTTTAGACAATTAATCATTGACAATGAAAAATATTTTTTAAAACCGTTAAATTTAAGTTACCCTACTTTAGAAATTTCTGATTTAGAGGCTGTTAAAGGATTAATTACTCAAAGAGCAGGAACTAGACGTAAAGAACATAAAAAATATATTTAATTTGTTTAAATATAAATGAGTTAGCAAGCTTGATTTGCTATCCATATTTACATATATAGATATTTTTACCACAAATGTTGTCGAATTATTTTTTTACCACAAAAGTTGCTTTAAAACAACGTCATTACCTTGTTTTAGAATAAAAATTGATATTATTAATAAAACTTACAAATTTTTGTATTCATACCTAAATAAATAAAATATAAGCAAATACTAATATATTAATTCATTGAATTATTTTGTTTTTATGCTTAATTAATCAATTTATAATAAATATAAATGAGTTTTACTCTGTGTATTAATATAATTATATAATTTTTTCCTTGCTTTTTATCAATAACGTTGATAATATTTTTCCGCTTATTAAATATAGAAATCATTATAATATTAAGCTTGAGATAAATTATATATAATGGTTTTTAGTTTTCTATTGATCTTCACAGAATTATAGAAGATGATAGTTTATAACTCATATTATCTATGTTATTTACCAAGATTTATATGGTACTCTCAAAAGTTGTATTGGATGAGATTGATAATTTTGTGATTACCTAAAATATATCATGTGATAATTTATTTATATAGTAAGCTCAACCCACTGAGGATTTACTTGAATGTCTGAAAATATTAATTTATTTAACTTAAAGTCCGAAAGAATCCGGACTCTCCACTTTACGTGGTTTGCTTTCTTCATTAGTTTCTACATCTGGTTTAATGCCGCTCCTTTAATGGGTTCCATTAGAGATGCGTTAGGATTAACTAGTCAACAAATAAAAGTGTTGATGATTTTGAACGTGGCATTAACTATTCCGTCACGAATTATTGTTGGTATGTTGGTTGATAAATTTGGCCCTCGTATCATGTATACAATATTGTTGATTATTTCTGGTTTTTTATGTATTGGTTTTTCCTTAACTCAAACCTTTGAACAAATGGCATTTATGCGGTTCTTATTAGCTTTTGTTGGAGCTGGATTTGTAATTGGAATTCGCATGATTGGTGAATGGTTTCCAGCCAAGCAAGTTGGTTTAGCGGAAGGTATTTATGGTGGTTGGGGTAACTTTGGTTCAGCCGGTGCTGCTCTTACCTTGCCAGTTGTTGCAATGATTTTAGGTGGTTTAATTGATCCTGCAAATGGTTGGAGATATGCCCTTGGTTTAAGTGGTTGTGTAGCTTTAGTTTATTCTATCATTTACTATATTAACGTTAGGGATACTCCACGTGGCTCTACTTATTTCAAACCTAACAAAACTGGTGCGATGGAAGTTACTAGTCCTGGAGATTTCTTCCTCTACTTGTTAATGAATATTCCTTTATATTTAGCTTTGGCAATTTTAGTATGGAAATTATCTCCAGCTAATTTAAGCATGATAACTGAATTTCAATCTAATTCAATTTATGCTGGTTTGGTAGCTTTGTATTTATTTCAAACCTATCATATTTATAAAATCAACAAAGATATTTTCACAACTCCAGTACCAGAAATTCACCGTTATAAATTCAAACAAGTTGCTATGTTGAATATATCATATTTCTGTACTTTTGGTTCTGAATTAGCAGTAGTTTCAATGCTACCTTTATTCTTCCTGGATACCTTCACTGAAACAGTACCTTGGATGAATCAAGTTTATGCTGGTATGATTGCAGCTAGTTACGCTTTTGTAAACTTAATTGCTCGTCCTGTAGGTGGTTTCTTCAGCGATAATTTTGGGCGTAAAAAAGCCTTATTAATCTTACTTGCTGGTTTAGCTCTTGGGTATTTCTTAATGAGTTTGATTACTAACACATGGTGGATTATTGGAGCAGTAGCTGTTACTATGTTCTGTTCAATGTTTGTTATGGCTGGTGAAGGTGCTGTATTTGCCGTAGTACCAATCATTCAACGCCGTATGACTGGACAAATAGCTGGACTAACTGGTGCTTTTGGTAATGTTGGTGCAGTTGTTTTCTTGACTGTATTATCATTTGTTGAAACTTCTACATTCTTCTTAACAATTGGTGCTGCAGCTTTAGTCGTACTTGTAATTGTAGCTGTATTTTTCGATGAGCCATCTGGCCAAATGGCTGAGGTTTTACCTGATGGTACAGTCCAAATGATCGACGTTCATTAATAATGTAAAAGAACTAATTATGGTTCTTTAACAGGTGGGCAAATTTGCCCACCATTTTATCAATACTTATTCCTCACTATGCCAAGCACACTTTCAATTACAACTGGTAGCTATTCAGAAGCAGGACGTAAAGCTAAAAATCAAGACTCTTTTGGGGTGATGACACCACCTGAGCCGTTGCTAACTACTAAAGGAATAGCAGCTGTAATTGCTGACGGAGTAAGTAGTAGTGAAGCAGGAGATAAAGCTAGTGAATATAGTGTTAAAGGTTTCCTTAATGATTATTTTAGTACTCCAGAATCTTGGAGTGTAAAAACTGCTGCTCAAAAAATTCTTACTGCTCTTAATCGTTGGTTATATGGACAAGGTTATCATTTATATGGAACGAATAAAGGTTTAGTTACTACCTTTAGTGCCTTGATTATCAAATCAAATACTGGTCATGTATTCCATATTGGTGATTCACGAATTCAGCATTTAAGAGGCAAAGAACTAAACTGTTTAACTAAGGATCATCATGTTAGGGTGGCACAAGGGCAAGAATACCTGTCTAGGGCGATGGGAATTGAATTACACCTAGATATAGATTATAGTAGCACTAGCATAGATGTAGACGACTTATTTCTGTTTACTACAGATGGAGTTCATGAATATGTTAGTAGTGAAGTCATTGTTGATATCATTCATGAAAATTTACCAGATTTAGAAAAAGCCTGCCAAAAAATAGTTTCAACCGCTTTTGCCAATGAAAGTCCTGATAATTTAACTTGTCAAATAGTAAGAATTGATGGCTTACCAACTCAAGACCCTAACGCAGTTTATAAAAAATTAACTGAATTACCTTTTCCTCCACCATTATCGCAGGGTATGCGCTTAGATGGTTATCATATATTACGAGAACTTTATGCAAGTAATCGTACTCAAGTATATTTAGCCTTAGATGAGGAAACTCAGAAACAAGTCGTATTAAAAACTCCTTCTATTAATTACGATGACGATCCAGGTTATATTGATAGATTTTTGCATGAGGAATGGATTGGTAAACGTTTGACTCACCCGCATGTGATGAAAGTTTATGAACATAAACGGCATCGTCAGTGTTTATACTATGTTTCTGAGCATATTCAAGGTCATACTTTACGAGAGTGGATGGAAGAGAATACTCAACCACCATTGAGTGAAGTGAGAGCTATTATTGAACAAATTGCTTCTGGTTTACGTGCATTCCATCGGATGGAAATGCTACATCAAGATTTAAAACCAGAAAATATCATGGTTGATAAACATGGAACTATTAAGTTGATTGACTTTGGTTCTACTAAAATTGCTGGTCTTGAAGAAATTAGTACACCAATTGAAAGGATTAATTTATTAGGAACTCGCAATTATACTGCTCCAGAATATTTTCAAGGTCATACTGGTACTACCCGCTCTGATATTTTTTCTTTAGGAGTGATTGCTTATGAGATGATGACCAACAAATTGCCTTATGGTGATGATCCTAAAATGGATCCGAATAAATTGAAATATATTTCAGCTTGCCGTTATAATCAAGACTTGCCACTATGGTTAGATAGTTCTCTAAAGAAAGCGGTTAATCCTTATCCAACTAGACGTTATGAAACATTATCAGAATTTTTATACGACCTTTCTCATCCTCGTTCACTTCCTTTACGAGAACGTAATCCAATAACATTTTGGAAACGCACGACTATATTTTTTGCTATTAGCAATTTGATATTGTTATATTTATATTTTACTAAATAATTTACTATAAAAAACTCAGAAGTGGGTTATATAACACAATAGTTATTAACTAAATTACTCAATACTAGCATAACATGCTGAATAATAAACTTATTCTAAAATGGCATGATTATTTCTAGTATATTATTATAAAGATTCACTCATGTTTTTAAAAAGTTATACTACTGTTAACTAGTTTTGGCACTCCTAGTATAAAAGTATTTATGACGATGGTGATGGAAGTGGAACAATTTTCTAACTTCCATCTACCGATTTAATTTATAAGCGAACTTCAATACCTCTAGCCGCCATAACTTGTTTTGCTTCAGTGATAGTATATTCTCCAAAATGAAAGATACTAGCTGCTAATACTGCATCTGCTTTACCTTTGATAACTCCTTCCGCTAAATGTTCTAACGTTCCAACTCCACCAGATGCAATCACCGGAACTCGAACTGATTCACTAATAGTCCGAGTTAAATTTAAATCAAATCCATTTCTAGTACCATCACGATCCATACTAGTAAGCAGAATTTCCCCAGCTCCAAAATCAGTCATTTTTTTAGCCCATTCTACAGCATTTATTCCAGTTGCTTTACGTCCTCCATGAGTAAAAATTTCCCAACGTGGAGTATCATCAACCTGTTTTGCATCAATGGCTACTACAATACATTGAGAACCAAAATGAGCTGTAGCTTCTTGAACAAACTCAGGATTAAAGATAGCAGCCGTATTGATAGCTACTTTATCAGCCCCAGCATTCAGCATTCGTCTAATATCAGCTAATTCTCGAATTCCACCACCAACTGTTAATGGAATGAATACTTGGCTAGCAACTTCTTCTACAACATGTATCATGGTATTCCGGTTATCAGAACTAGCCGTGATGTCTAAAAAAGTCACCTCATCCGCCCCTTGCTCATCATAACGTTTAGCAATTTCAACCGGATCACCAGCATCCCGGATATTTACAAATTTGACACCTTTAACAACTCGACCAGCATCAACATCAAGACATGGAATAATTCTTTTAGCTAACATAATTATATATTTAAAGTTTAACTATATGAAAAAAATGGTTTTAGAAAATTTATGTTTCAACCAAAGAGATTGCTTAATTGAGATATTAATTACCTTCATCAAATGTTCCAAATTCCATAAATTTCTGATAACGACTCTGAACTAGTTCGTCATTACTTTTTTGGTTCAGTTCTTCTAAATTTTCATGTAGTACAGAGCTTAAATTATCTGCCATCATTTTAATATTTTGATGAGCTCCACCCAAAGGTTCTGGAATAATAATATCGATTAAACCAAGTCCTTTTAAATGTTGAGAAGTCATTTTCATAGCAGCGGCTGCATCTGAAGCTTTGTCAGCACTCTTCCATAATATAGAAGCACAACCTTCTGGAGAAATAACTGAATATGTACTATATTCAAACATACATATTTTATCACCAACTCCAATTCCTAATGCTCCACCAGAACCACCTTCACCAATAATAGTACAGATAATAGGTGTTTTTAACCCAGCCATAACATACAAATTACGTGCAATAGCTTCACTTTGTCCACGTTCTTCCGCATCTACACCTGGATAAGCTCCTGGAGTATCAATAAAAGTAAGAATTGGAATTTTAAACCGTTCGGCCATTTGCATCAATCGTAAAGCTTTCCTATAGCCTTCTGGCCGTGGCATTCCAAAATTTCGTTGGATTTTATCTTTGGTATCTCGCCCTTTTTGATGACCAATTACCATTACTGACTTACCTTTTAATCTAGCTAAACCACCAACCATAGCTAAATCATCAGCAAAAGCTCGATCACCATGTAATTCTTCAAAATCAGTAAAAATCAGTTCAATATAATCAAGCAAATATGGTCGTCTAGGATGACGAGATAATTGGGATATTTGCCAAGCTGATAAATTAGAAAAAATTTTACGAGTTAGCTCTTCACATTTAATTTGCAGACGAGCTATTTCATCACTAATGTTAATTTCATTATCACCATCAACATAGCGTAATTCATCAATTTTAGCTTCTAATTCAGCAATAGGTTGTTCAAAATCAAGAAAATTTAAATTCATATAATCTGTTAAGAATCTAGGTTAGAATAAATCCAATTTTTAGTTATAAAGTAGTTTTATAATATGTATTTTAATAGATGGTAATCGATTAATTTTAATCAAATTATAAGTTATTATAAATATTATCCATCAGTTTAAAATCTTAGAAGTTAAAGGTTTAAATTCTCTACCATCCCCACTAAAAAAACGAGAAAATCCCTCATAATATTCTAATCTTAGAACTTGAATGGTAACAATAGCCCCTTCCAGTATCACGATAAATAAATTACCCAAAATAATTACTAACCAATCAGCTGGGCTTCCCATCATTCCAGCCAAGGTAAACACTGCTATAGCTAACGCTGCGTGGTTAAGGCTAAAAGCGGCAACTCTTAAAAATGATAAGGTATTGGCCAAATAATTGAGTAATGATTCTAATCCTTCAATCAAAGTTACTAAAATTCGTTCTGCCAATGGCATTTTGTTTTCATACCATTTGTAACTCAAAATTATTAACAATGGTATTGCTATAAATAGCTGTTGATCGGTGGAAAAATTATCGGTTTGCATCCACTGCTTAATAGCGATAAATCCTCCTATGTACAGACAGATACCAGCTATTCCAGTATTATTTAATAACGCAGCAGCATAGTTTCCTTCTCGCCAACGATTAACCACAGTTATCATAGTTGCCAGCAACACAAAACCACAACCCCAATATAAAGCAATTTCTAACATTATATTCGGATTATGAATTGGTGACAACCATAAAGCTGGCATGACAACTTCCTCAAAGCCGAAAATACTGCCGTATAAAAAACCAAATATTATAGAAGAAGTTCCAGCAGCTAGGAAAAATGGAGTAAATTTAGTTCGCCAATACAAGCCAGCTCCAACAATTAAAGCTCCATGTCCAACATCACCAAACATGCTACCAAACATTAAGATAAAAGTAGCAGTAAATAATAAAGTTGGATCAAATTCACCGTAACGAGGTGTACCATAATTGTTTACTAAATCTGCAAATGGAGCTAAATAAGGATGATGGCGTATTAATGATGGTACTTGTCGATATTCTGCTGGAGTTGGTTTGCGGCTACTAAATACAAATGGAGAAGCTAATTTTTCAGTTAAAGTTGCTTCTAAAGTTGTCACATCAGTTTTAGGAATCCAACCTTCGATTAAAGCTAATCTTCCTTGACCTCTAATAGTTTCACTTAATTCGGCATAAGCAGAAGCATTATTTAAATTTTGATAGATTTGTTGTAAAAAATCTTTATTTTTAAGAATTAATGCTTGGATATTATTATTTATAGTTTTAGTTTGTGCTTGTAATTGCTGTAGTTGAATAGTTAAATCAGCATGTACTTGTTGTGGATGAGAATGAAATTGTTCTGGTATATTTAATGTTTGAAAATCGGCATGTTCTAAAATAGCTTTAACTTTATCTTGTTGAGTTAAAGGGCCAGCAACTACAAAATAGGCTATATTTTCATCACGGTGAAAAATATCCAGTAAATGTTCTGCTAATCCAATTGCTTCTTGACATTGTTCAATATTTTCTAATGGGATTGTACCAATATGTAAGTTTAAAAATTTGGCTGATTTTTGAAATAAAGCTAAATTTATATCTAAATTCTTGAAGATAGTTAAAGTTTCTAATAAATTCTTTAAACTATTTTCTTTTTCATTTATTTTATGTAATTGTTCTTCTAATTCAGATAATTGTATCCAAATTTCGCCTAATTTTTTATTATTTTTTTGTAATTCACCAATGGATGTTGGTCGTAAAATATTTGTCGTAGGCTCAGTAAAGGATACATATGCCATAATCTTATGCAAACGAGTTTTAGCTTGATTAAATAAGTTGCGATAATCTTTTCCTGGTTGTTCTGACAATTGTTCATTTATTTCAGGATTAAACATGCCA
This sequence comes from Thioploca sp., assembly GCA_030627235.1. GTDB lineage: Bacteria > Pseudomonadota > Gammaproteobacteria > Beggiatoales > Beggiatoaceae > DRQV01. The sequence continues at coordinate 30,659 of DAOUSL010000004.1, read as the reverse complement.
CAATTGGCTAATAATTGGGCTATTACAGGAGCATCCTCAGTTAATATTTTGAGGGAAATATATCGCATTGACAATGGTTTGAACATAATTTTATTTATATCATTTGTAAAGCTATCATATTTTGAATAAATATCTCTTGGTCTTGAGTATATTATTTTTTTACGATTTCTTCAACTCGTAAGCCGTATTAATACACATATTATTCGTATTTAAAGAATTATTCGGTAAGTATGTATATTCCATAAATTTAATTATAGCATAGGATTTAAGATAAAGATTCGGAGTTCCATAGTTCCATAGGTTTCACCTATGGCTATTCATGTTCCACCCTGTTGGGGTTAATAAACCTCGAAGAGGTTAAATGTGAATAGCCACCGATGAAATCGGTGGAACTGATTTACTATCAATCTGCTGATGGCAATGGTAGGTATTTTTCAATAATATTAAATTGTATATCATTAAGGTCTGTGCTACAACTGCTATATCTTGACTATCAAGTTTTCTTGTAGAGACAAGGCATGCCTTGTCTCTACATCTTGATAGTCGAGTATATTTAGAATTCTAAATAATTTTTTAAAAGGTTCTTACGAACTTAACAAGGTAATATTATGAATATTGATGAAAAATTGTTTAAAGTTAGTGTAGATAGGTATGGTGATAATTATCAAGCTCATTATTTGGAAATATATAAGCTGTATGTGGAAATGGCGGATAGGATTAGTAGTCGGCGGCATAATACTAATTCGTTTTTTCTGACTATTAACAGTGCTGTTATTGCGGTGCTTGGTTATGTGCAGTTTGGGGTTTATTTGGGGGCTAAATTAGGAGTTGATTCTAGTCAAACTAATGATTTTTTATTTGATTATTAGTGTCTTAGGGATGATTCTTTGTATTGTTTGGTATAGGTTGTTACGTTCTTATGGGCAACTAAATTCGGCTAAGTTTAAGGTGATTCATCATATTGAACAACATTTGCCGATTGCTCCTTATGATGCTGAGTGGGAAGTTGGGGAACGTGGTGAGAATACTAGAGTTTATCAGCCGTTTACTAATATAGAAACTAAGATTCCTTGGATATTTTTTGTGTTGAATTTGGCGGTGTTTGTAAAAGTTGGTGTGAGTTATTTGTAGATTTATAGGAGTGCAAAATTCATTTTGCAAATTAAAATTTGCACTCCGGTTTATGGGGAAATTATGAAAAAAACTATAACTATTTTTTTAGCTTCGTCGGAAGAATTGGAAAAGGAACGTCGCCAATTTGAGAGTTTTATTTATCAGCGTTGTAAAGCTTGGAAGAACGTGTTTATTGATGTTATTGCATGGGAAAATAGCATCAGTAATTCTATGTCGAAAATTAGCTTGCAGGATAAGTATAATAAGGTGATTCTAACTTGTGATATATTTGTGGGATTATTTTTTACTAAGGTTGGAAAGTATACTGAGGGGGAGTTTGATACGGCTTGGGATAGTTTTAATAAAAATGATAAGCCATTAATGTTTACTTATTTTAAGGAAACTGATGACAAGCAGGAGAGTTTGGTTAAATTTTGGGATAAATTGTGGAATTTGGGGCATTTTCCTACTAATTATAAAACTACTGAAGATTTACATTTACAGTTTTGGTCGGAATTGGAGCGTTATATAAAAAAAGACCTGTCAGGTTTTTAAAACCTGACAGGTCTAAAAACAATTAATATTTACCACTTGCCGAAACCTGCTGCTAAATTGGTTGGTCGTTTTATAGTCAGGGGACCATGATACGCAGACCTCTTCTACTCAGTTTTTTGAGGCAGCGTTGCCATTTTTTGCAAGACAAGAAGACCTGTCAGGTTTTGGAAACCTGACAGGTCTGCCTTTGGAAGTTAAAGGTAGGAAGCTGGCGGAACTTTTACGGAATCATCCATCAATTTTAGTGTTGGATGGGGTAGAGCCGTTGCAAAATTCGGTTGTGGTTGATGGAGGACGGTTTAAGGATTTTGGATTAGCGGCTTTGTTGCGGGATATTATAAGTCATGGTTTGGGGGCATATTCTTTAGTTATCGTGAGTTCTCGGCAGCCTTTGCTGGAATTAGATAATAGTGTCAGTTATCAACCGTTGAAATTGGATAATTTGTTGGTTGATGATGGAGTGGCATTGTTGCAATCTTTGGGGGTTGAGGGTTTAAAGTCGGAGCTTGAGACTGCGGTGAAGGCTTATGGTGGTCATGCGTTGGTTTTGGTGTTGTTGGGCAATTTTTTGGTAAGGTATTATAAGGGTGATGTGAATCAACATATTAAATTGCCAACTTTACTCAAATTACGCCATTCAAAGGGTAAACCAGAGGTTCATCATGCCGAGCGAGTAATGCAGTTTTATATTGATTTTTGGACAAGCGATACACCTGAGCGTTGTTTTTTGAATTTATTGGGTTTGTTTGATCGTCCAATGGGTCAAGGTGAATTGAAAGCATTGCTTGATAAGGCTGAAATTGCAAAATCATTGGCTGATTTCAATGAATTAGATTGGCAAGCTATGCTGATTGATTTACAGGATATTGGTTTGTTGTTGGAAAAAGATAATGGTTATGACACGCATCCGTTAGTACGCAATTATTTTGGCGATATATTAAAAACCCAAAATCCGGCCATTTGGCAACAAGCTCATTTAGTATTATTTGAATATTTTCAAACTGTTCCAGATAAAAAGCATCCGGATACTTTGCAAGAATTAGAGCCGTTGTATCGGGCGGTGAAGCATGGTTGTTTGGCTGGTGAATATTATAAAGCTGATTTTGATGTATATTGGGAACGTATTAAACGAGGTGATGAATATTACAGTCTAAAAAAACTCGGTGCTTATGCCCAAGATTTAACCGCCATTGCTGCGTTCTTTCCTAAAGGTTGGGAACAACCGGTCAGTAGTGGTTTATCGGAAGCAAATCAAGCTTGGTTATTGTCAGAAGCTTCATTTTATCTGATGTCATTAGGACGACTAGCAGAAGCCGTTGAACCGAGACGAGCACATTTAAAACTTTGTGAAAAATTAGAAGATTGGGAAGATGCAGCCAAAGCTGCCCAAAATCTGGTAGATTTACTGTTACCAATTGGTCAACTGACTAAAGCCAAACAAGTAGCCCAGCAAGCGATTGAATTTGCAGAACGGACAGATGATCAGTTTCAACAAATGGTAAATAATAGTGGACTTGCCACAGTTCTGCACCGACAGGGAAATTTAGCGTCTGCATTAGAACAGTTTGAACTAACTGAGAAAATTCAATGTGAATGGCAATGAATACCCTAAGTTGTATTCATTGCCAGGTAGTCAATATTGTGCCTTGTTGTTAGATTTAGCAACAGATACAGCGGAATGTGAGAAGGTTTTGGAGCGGGGCAGTATGCTTTGAAAATAGTATTGAATGGTAGCCGTAATCTTCTTGATATTGCTAATAATCACCTAACAATAGCCCGTGCATTATTTGCCCTAAATCGTTTTGAAGAAGCAAGAGAGGAATTTGATCAAGCTGTGGCCGGGATTCGTAAAGCAGGAAAAATCAATTTTATGCCAGAATTTCTATTAGAACGAGCCAAATTTCACCTCCACCAACAGGATTTTCCCCAAGCCCAAACCGACCTCGAAGAAGCCCAAGAAATAATCGACCGTTGTGGCATGGAACTTTATGCTGTAGATGCTGCTTTGTTGCGGGGTAATTTAAATCTTGACCTAAATAAACCAGCTCATGAAGAATATGAAATAGCCAAACGATTGATTGACAAAACTGGCTATCATTTGCGGGATGGGGAATTGGAGGAATTGGGGAAGAGGGATTTGTGACAAGATATTGCAAACTAACATTTTTTAGACTATAGTTATAACTAAGTTATTACTTTATGGAAAAAATAATGCGAACAACAATTAGAAAACTAGGTAATTCCAAAGGAGTAATTATTCCAGCTTCTTTTTTGGCATCTCTTGGTATAGAAAAAACGATAGAAATAGAATTAAAAGATAAATCTATCATTATTACACCAGTTCAAATTAGAGAAGGTTGGTATGACAACTACCAAGTAGAGAAAGATAATGATGCTTGGCAAGGTTTTCAATCTTTAAAATCAGAAGAGAGTGATTGGGAATGGTAAAAAGGGGAGAAGTATATTGGATAGTACTTGACCCAACCATTGGTACTGAAATTAAAAAAATTCGCCCATGTTTAATCGTTTCCCCTGATGATATGAATCAGCATTTACCAAGAGTTTTAGTAGCTCCAATTACCAGCAAAGGGCAATCAATAGGTTGCCGCCCAGAAATTTATTTTTGCGGTAAACAATCCAAAATTCTTCTTGATCAAATTCGTTGTATTGATAAGATTCGTCTAAAAGAAAAAATGGGAGAGATTCCTCTAAAATTTTGGCATAAAACAATGTTAAATATGTTGCAGTAATTACAGTTAAGTATAACAGTTAATTACAAACTTTATGTAGGATGTAATGAGTTTACGAATTACATCTTTCGAGTCAACACGATTGATGCAATTCACTTCGTTCATTGCATCCTACATATACTACATATACTACATATACACTTATTTAGGAATGATGTCTATGATATATTTTTATAAAATTCTTTCATTTTGTAAAATATTAATCTGTTCAAGAATTGGTTCAGTGACTGGAAGTAATTTTTTACGCATTAAGCTTCCAATTGCCGTAGTTTTAGAAAATATTGGCCGTAAAATTGAATAATTTAGACCAGATAATACTAACATAGCCGTTATTGCCTTACGAGATTCAGGTAGTAAAGTCAATATTTCTTGGGCAGAATCACAGGTTTTTTCAGCTCGTTCTAATAATTCTTTTATTGTCATATCATCATGATATTCTGAAGGATATATCTTACTAAAATAATTAGTTACCACATCAAATAGAATATTAACTACTTCTTGATTGCTTGGTTTGTGTAATATTTGTTTGAAAACATGCAAAAAACTTTGACCAGTGGCAGAAGTTATTTTAATTAATTGAGCAGCCAAATGATTTTCTTTTAGAGATGCTAATTTAAGATTAATATCTTTAAAATCAATATGTTCATTTGTTTGTATAGGTAAATTATTTGGTCGAGTCGATAAAAAACCAATTAAATATGAATTAGTATTTCTAGTTCTATTCCATAATTTTTGACAAGCTTCCTCAGAGATTAAATCAGCTTGCAACACCAAACGTACAGACTCAATAATATTAACTTGCTCTTCTTCAAATGGCAGATACTCAATTATATATTGAGCCAATTCCTTACCAAATTCACTAGCAATCAAGTTAGGATTTTTGAGCATACTACGAGCATTATCAGAATTAGGCATAGACCACCAAACTCGACGAGCTAATTCTGGAGTTAAACCAGAAGCATTTGCCACTGCTACTACAGCTTCATCTTCTCCCAACATTAACCATTGAGCTAGATTTTCATCCTGAGTTTCGCCCATTTCTCCCCATTTGCGTAAATAAACTGGATATACTCCAGAAGAGTTACGCAAATAACTAGCAATTACTTCTCGTATTTGACGTAGATATTTTTCATGTCGGCAGTTAGGATGTAAATGAATTTTTGCTTCACCTTTTTCTGATAAACCATAGATAATCATTTTGGATTCATCAATCCTAATTGACTGCAAAGTGTTTGCTAATAATACATTCAAGCGTAAATTGTCTTCAGAGGATAATGTCATAAATTCACTTATGTAATAGTTATATAAATGTAGGATGCAATGAACGAAGGGAATTGCATCAATCATGTTAATGTGACTCGAAAGATGTAATTCGTAAACTCATTACATCCTACATTAATTTCGTTATTTAGGAAAAGATGTCTATTATTGATAGACATAAAATACTATGTGCTATCTAATCATATCTAAAAATCAGGGCCAATAGTAATGTGTAATCTAACTGGTGTACTATTTTCACTTAAAGCAGCTGCTACATCAATCCGGATTAAACCCACTGGTGATTGCCAGCGAACTCCTATTCCTGCTCCATGTTTCATAGTTTCGGTAACATCATTATAAGCATTACCAATATCATAAAAGACTGCTAAACTCCAATCTTTTATAATTGTATGTTCATATTCTGCACTACCCACCAGTAAATTTTTACCACCAACCACTTGACCTTCTACATTTTTTGGGCCTAAAGCTTGATAATCATAACCACGTACACTACGATCTCCACCAGCAAAAAATCGGACGGATGGTGGTAATTCTCGAAAATCTCCATCCAAGATGGATACAAAGCTATTGCCCATCTCTCCACGTAGAATTATCCGGCTATTTTTAAATAGTTTATGGATAAATTTGCCATCTAAACGAGTTTGTAACACCGAAGTATTAGAACCAAAACCATCCATTGCTCCACGCACATTTAAACCAATTTTATAACCTTTTAGAGCATAAACTCGATTATCAGCTTTAATATAAGTCCAATTTATATTTGGCATTAGTAACTTAGCATGACCAGTATCACTACCAATCGCAAATCTTTCATCTCGATATTCTAAACCAATGACTTCGCTCAATTTAGTTCCAAATAGATCACGAGTATGATGTTTACTAATACCAAGCAGTAGAACTTCACTTTCACTAATATCTGTAGTTTCATTCTGATAACCAGCTGTTATATCTACAAAACTATCCAAGGTACTAAGCGGTATGGTATAACGATTAGTCATGCTTTGCCGTATTTCAGATAGCTCCAGTTTAGACGAAAAACGATGGCCATAACGATTAAAATAGCGACGTTCCCAACCTAAACTACCTCGAACTCCAGTATCAGTTCCATAACCGATTCCAGCCGTATACTTATTAGGTTTACGAGGAGTTAATACAATATTAACTGGTAATTGTAAATCTTTATCAAATACAGTACGATTTATATTTACATCAGCAGTAGCAAAGTAATCACTACCTATTAAATTGTTCTTAAGAGCTATTGCTTTGCTACCAACATAATAATCACCAGGTTTAAAAGCTAAAAATCGTTGTAAAAATTCATCTTTAAATAGCTTTTGCTCAAAAGTAATCTCTCCAAATCGATAACGTTGTTTAGTATCAGCTTCTAACTCAATTTTAGCAGTATAAGTATCTTTATCAATATATATATTATGCTTAGTAATAATAGTATTAAAATAACCTCTTTCCTCAGCAAAACTACTGATTAATTGTTTAGCTTTTTCATAATTGCTATGAACTAGAGTATCGCCTATTTTGAGAGGAAAATTGGCTAATAATTTTGGTAATAAGTCATCTTCTTTAGCATCACCTTGAAAATTAATATCAATAATTTGGATTTTTAAAGGTTCTCCTAATTCAATTATATATTTTGCTTGCCATAAAGAATAATCTGTTTGTTTAGATTCGACTAATTCAGCTGTGGTAATTTTAGCTCGATAATAACCAAATGGTTGTAAAGCTTGTTCTATTTCTTCAGGAGCTTGCTTGTGTAATCGCTTAATTCGACGAACTGATAGACGTGGGTGTTCTTTTTGTTCTTCAATACTTAAATAGGCTTTTACATTGTCTAATATTTCTCCTTCTACACCTTCAATTATTATTTCGATTTTATCAGTAGCTAATAATATCCCACTGAAAGTTAATAAAATCAAAGTGAATATGGTCTTCATTGTTTATCCGGAAGTATTTGTTAGTAATGTTGATATTTGTTTAACAAAACTTTTTTCATTAACAAAAGTAATATCAAACATATTGGTCAAACCTTGTATTTGCTCATCGCTTAAATCTATTACTAACATAAAGAAATTTTGTTTATCTATTTTTAATCTCTTACGCATTTTGGTATATTTATCAATAAAAGGTCGAAATTCACCTGATTTACATTCTATAAATATTGGAACGTTTTTTATTAAAAAGAATATATCTAATTCATTAGTATCTTGGTTAGGAAAGCTAATTTTAAAACTTCTTAAACCAGAAAAATCAATTTTATATCTATTACATAAAGCTAATATTTCCATAAAAGCAAACCATTCTAGCCATTCTCCATTAAAAAAATTGACAATTGGTTGTGCAGTTTGTAAATCTAAATGAATCATATTTTTCTTTCTGTTAAAAAAACATTTAGCAACAAAAGCATATTCATAAAGTTCTTCACAAAATTCTCTAATAAGATCAGCTTCTTTATTATAATTAGATAAATCCAATGTCACATGAGTATAACCTTTTTTTTGGATACGTTTAATTTTATCAGTTACAACTCTTAACGTACCATAATTTTTACCTAATTTTACTGCTATTTCATCAAAAAAACCAGTAGTATCAATAGTTTTTTCATTTACATCTAATTCAATATTTTTACTTTTAAACCAATCCAAAATAGGTTGATATTGTTTTTTTTCTGTCATGGCTGTTGTATTAAAAATATCCATATCAGAAATATTGGTTGTAGTTGGTACAGGTTTCAAACTATGTAATTCTTTCTTTATAGTAACATACTGTTTTAATACATCTTTAATAAATAAAATAGTATCATATACTGGCATACTTTTTTGGCAAACTGGACATTTAACCTTTTTATCAATATGCTGATTAGGTACTTCTCGTAAGTATCCACATTTGTTACATCTAAAAATAGCCATGTAAATTCTCCTTTTTGTAAATATGTAATAGACATCTTTCCTAAAATAAGTGTATATAAATGTAGGATGCAATGAACGAAGGGAATTGCATCAAGATGTAATTTGTAAACTCATTACATCCTACATCAAATCAGTTAATACAATCATACATATCTATATTAATTTCGGTATTTAGGAAACGATGTCTAATTAATAATTTATTAGCTTGAATACTTTATAAATCTTGATTATTATATATTATACAGCTTTGCATAAAAACTATTTTGTTGCAATAAACTAGCATGGCTGCCTTCTTCAATAATTCTCCCATTACCAATGACAAAAATTCTATCAACTGATTTTATTGTACCTAAACGATGAGCAATAGTAATAGTAGTTTTATTCTGCAAAAAATCTTGTAAAGCAACGTGTAATTTTGCTTCTGTTTCCATATCAAGAGCTGAAGTGGCCTCATCCAAAATCACAATTTTAGGATCGGCCAAAATCATTCTAGCTATCGCAACTCGTTGTTGTTGTCCACCAGACAATCTTACTCCACGTTGACCCAATATAGTATCCAAACCATTACTCATATCTTCTACTACTGAAGTTAACTGAGATATTTCAATAGCTTCCCATAATTTAGCTTCTGATAACTCTCGACCCATAGTTAAGCTAGAACGTAGAGTTCCATTTAGCACTGGATGTTGCATAACCGCAAAAACGTTTTGACGGATTATATCCATACCAATTTTTGTAATTGGAATATTATCAAACTTAATTTCACCAACTTGAGGAGTGTAAAGACCAATTAAAATTTGCACCAAAGTAGTTTTACCACTACCACTAGAACCAACAAAAGCAACCTTCTCACCAGTTTTTATATCTAACGATATATTGTCAAGAATCGTTTTATTGTAGGAAAAACTAATATTTTGTAATTGGATTGAACTGGTTATTTGATTTGCAAATGGATCAATTTTATTTGGGTATTTTGGCTCCCAAGCCAAGGTAAATAATTTGTTAACCCGTTGTAAAGCTGCTTCTGCACTGTGATAACTGTAATGAATGTCAATGATTGATTGAATTGGAGTTAACATTATCCATAAATAACCAAATACAGCAAACATTTGACCTATGGATAAATCTGTAAACAATACCATCAACATGCTTACAGCTCTAAATACCTCAAAACTAATCAGAAATATATTGATCGATAACATACTAGCAATATCATTTTTCCACGCATAATCAATAGCATAATTTTTAACCTTCTTGGCATTAGCTATAACTTTACCCAAATAATATTTTTCACGATTATAAGCTCTAATTTGTTGAATTTCTTCTAAAGTTTCTGTTAAGTTTTGTTGAAAATCAGCATAAGCCGCATTTTCTTTTTTCTTTAAAATTCTAACTTTACGGCCTAATTTGACTGTAACATAGATTACTAATGGATTGATTAATAAAATTATTAAGGCTAATTGCCAGTGCATCCATAGTAGTATTATTGCAATTCCTAAAATAGTTAAAACAGCAACCAAAAAATTACCAATACTACTTCCAAGAAATCGGTCAATACTATCTAAGTCAGTTACAAAATGAGAAATTACTTCACCACGACCTAAAGTTTCATATTCTCGCATAGAAACCCTTTGTAATTGGCCAATTAAATCTTTACGAATACAATAAATTACATCTTTAGATATTATAGTGAATTGGCGGATTTGCAATACTCTTAAACCTAACACTATTAATCTTAGAACTATTACTAATATGGTAATAACGGTGATAATCAAAATTGGACTATGCCAACTAGTTGGAAAGAACCAATTTACTGTATTTACTATGAAACCAGGCTTATCAAGTAATACTTCATCCACTAATAATGGCATGAACAATGGGGTAGGAACACTTAAAATTGTGGCTATAATTGCTATTATATTAGCTAAAATAATTTCTTTTTTGTGTTGGAAAGCAATATTAATAATTTGTTGCCAGGTATAACCAGCTTTGGTTTTATCCATTATTTAAGTATATTTTAGATGAAGTTTAATATTTTATCATATGTACAGGACGTACCGATTTGATAGATTATAATTATATAAAATCCAACCATTCATTATAATCCAGCTTGGTTGAAATAATTTCAGTATAACAACGTATTACTTGACAGTCAATCTATTTTATATTAAGGTACAAAACGTATTTTTATAATTTTAAAACTATCTATTTTATAGCATTTCTTGATTGAATAAACTACAGTAATATAAGTAATTGATTTTGAATTTAATTAAGAATTGCTATAAATAGCCATCAAATTGAAGTTTATCCTGAATTAAAACAATGACAGATTGGAACGAGTTTAATTTTAACACACGTGCTGTTCGAGCTGGACAAGTACGCAGTGATGAAGGGGAACATAGTGAAGCTATTTTTCCTACTTCAAGTTATGTATTTAAAAATGCTGAAGAAGCAGCAAAAAGATTTACCTCCTCAGAATTGGTTGGTAATATTTATTCACGGTTCACTAACCCAACCGTCCGTAATTTTGAAGAGCGACTGGCGGCTTTAGAAGGAGGAGAAAGCTGTTTGGCTACTGCCTCTGGTATGGCTGCCATTCTTACTACCTGTTTAGGCCTGTTAAAAGCTGGCGATCATATAGTTGCATCAAAGAGTATATTTGGTTCTACTATAACCTTATTTAATAAGATTCTAACCAAGTTTAATATTAGCACTAGTTTCGTCGAACTAAGCGATCTTACCGATTGGCAAACAGCGATTCAACCTAATACCAAACTATTATTTTTAGAAACTCCATCTAATCCTTTAATGGCAATTGCCGATATAGAAGCAGTGGCTAATGTAGCCCATGCGAATGATTGTTTATTAGTAGTTGATAATTGCTTCTGCACTCCAGCTTTACAGCAACCATTGGCTTTAGGAGCTGATTTAGTAATCCATTCTGCCACTAAATATTTAGACGGACAAGGACGTTGTATAGGTGGTGCAGTAGTTGGATCAAGTAAAATTGTCAATGGTGATATTCTTAGTATTTTACGTTCTGCCGGCCCTAGCATGAGTCCTTTCAATGCTTGGATATTTTTAAAAGGATTAGAAACTCTCGAATTAAGAATGCAAAGACATTGTGATAATGCGGAAATTTTAGCAAATTGGTTATCCAAACAAGCTACTGTGCAGAAAGTATATTATCCAGGTCTGACTTCTCATCCTCAACATGAAATTGCAGTTAAACAGCAAAAACGATTTGGTGGATTAGTATCATTTGAAGTTGCCGATCAAAAGACAGCTTGGAACGTAATCGATTCAACTCAAATGATATCTATTACTGGTAATTTAGGTGATGCCAAAACTACTATTACCCATCCAACTACCACTACTCATGGTCGTATAACTCCAGAGCAACGGCAAGCGGCTGGTATCAATGATGGTTTAATTCGTATCTCAGTGGGTTTGGAAGATATAATTGATATACAAGCTGATTTAGCTAGAGGTTTACTTGAATAAAGCTATAACTTTAGCTATGACTGGTGCTTCAGGGGCAGCTTATGGATTACGCTTATTAGAACAATTAATTTTAGCTCAACAACAGGTGTATTTCTTAATTTCAGAACCAGCAAGATTAGTGCTTGATTTGGAAATGGGAATTAAATTACCAGCTCAACCAACAGTAATTCAAGAAATTTTAAGTGAGCGTTATCAAGCTAAACCTGAGCAATTACAAGTATTTGGTTCGAAGCAATGGATGGCACCAATTGCCAGTGGTAGTTCTGTGCCGCAAGCAATGGTAGTATGTCCTTGCACCAGTAGCACTTTAGCAACTATTGCCAGTGGTTTAAGCCAAAATTTATTAGAACGAGCAGCCGATGTAATATTGAAAGAACGACGTAAGCTAATTTTAGTCCACAGAGAGACACCATTATCAGTGATCCATTTAGAAAATATGTTGAGATTAACTAATATGGGAACTTTAATCTTACCTGCTAATCCAGGATTTTATAATAAACCACAAACTATTGATGATATTATAGATTTTATTGTAGCTAGGATTTGTGATCATTTAGAAGTAAAGCATAATTTATTTAAAAGATGGGGGTAATATTTGGGAAATGAAAGCTTTTATTGTCTCCTTTTGGGAAGGTAAAACAGGGCGAACACATAGGTTCGCCCCTACTATACTGAAATATATTCTGTAGGGGCAGACCTATGTGTCTGCCCTTAACGGTATTACACCTTTAGCATAAATGTTATAATGTAGAGATGGAAGCAAATCATCGTAACATACTAATTAATAATTGGAAAATATTTAACCAAGCAGCCGCTGAATTTGGATTAAAGTTGTTGTCACATCCCCTAATAAAATGGCAAGATTAGCAAGAGTTATTTATGAGTGAAGAACAAAAAAAAATGTTAGAGCAGCAACTTTGGAATATAGCCAATGAGTTGCGAGGTAAAATGGATGCTGATGAATTTCGGGATTATATTTTAGGGTTTATTTTCTATAAATATCTTGCTGAAAAAATGGAGCTTTATGCTGATGCTATTTTGGAAACTGATGGAATTAAATATAAGGAAATTTATGAAGATCGTGAACAAGGGTTAGAGTATATTGAGGCTATTAAGGATGAATCTCTGGAAAAACTTGGTTATTTTCTAAAACCATCCGAATTATTTAGAGAAGTAGTTAAAAGAGGTAATGGGGATGGTGAATCTAATTTTATTTTGGAGGATTTGCAAGCAATTTTGAACAATATCCAACTTTCTACGATGGGAACGGAAAGTGAGGAGGATTTTGATCATCTGTTTGAGGACATGGATTTAAATAGTACCAAGCTTGGAAAGACTCCTGAAGCAAGGAATAAGTTGATTGCAAAGGTACTTTCGCATCTTGATAAGATTGATTTTGAGCTGGAAAATGGTGAACGTGATGTGTTGGGTGATGCTTATGAATATCTAATTGGACAATTCGCTAGTGGAGCTGGGAAGAAGGCTGGGGAGTTTTATACACCACAACAGGTGAGTATGGTTTTGGCAAAGCTGGTGACAATTGGGAAAACTAGATTAAAATCGGTTTATGATCCTACTTGTGGTTCAGGGTCTTTGTTATTGCGAGTTGCGAAAGAAGTTGAGGAAGTAAGTAATTTTTATGGGCAGGAGCTTAATCGTACTACTTATAATTTGGCTCGAATGAATATGATTTTGCATGATGTTCATTATCGTAAATTTAATATTAAACAAGAGGATACTTTAGAACATCCACAGCATATTGAGCTTCAGTTTGATGCAATTGTGGCAAATCCTCCATTTTCAGCTAAGTGGAGTGCTAATCAGTTATTTATGAGTGATGATCGATTTAGTCAATATGGTAAGTTGGCTCCTAAGAGTAAGGCGGATTATGCTTTTGTGCAGCATATGATTTATCATTTGGCAGAAAATGGAATTATGGCGATTGTGTTGCCACATGGGGTTTTATTTCGGGGTGCGGCTGAGGGACATATTCGTAAGTATTTGATTAAGGATTGTAATTATTTGGATGCGGTGATTGGGTTGCCGGCTAATATTTTTTATGGTACGTCAATTCCAACTTGTATTTTAGTGTTTAAGAAATTTCGGAAAAATCCTGAGAATATTGTTTTTATTGATAGTAGTCAGCATTTTGAGAAGGTTAAGACTCAGAATATGTTGCGGTTTGCTGATATTGAAAAGATTGTTACAACTTATCGGGAACGGAAGGCTGAGGATAAGTATAGTTATGTGGCTAGTTTGGCAGAAATTGCGGAAAATGATTATAATTTAAATATTCCTCGTTATGTGGATACTTTTGAAGAAGAGGAAGCAGTGGATATTGAGGCTGTGGCTAAGGAATTGCAAATACTTGATATTTCGATGCAGGATACTGATGATGAATTGGTAAAATTTTGTAAGGAACTTAATATTGGTACGCCTTTTTAAATATCATAACAACTAACCAATACCTGTCAGGTTTTCAAAACCTGACAGGTCTATAAAAACTTAATAAATAATGAAAAATTTACAAAATAAAATACCTGAGTTAAGATTTCCTGAGTTTGATGGGGAGTGGGAAAGGAAGAGATTGGGTGATGTTGGAAAGATAACATCAGGAGGAACTCCAAGTAGATATAAAAAAGAATATTGGAATGGAAATATTCCTTGGATTTCAACGACATTAATTAATTTCAATACTATTAACAATACAGAAGAATTTATAACAAATAAAGGGCTTGCAAGTTCATCTGCAAAATTATTTCCAAAAGAAACTCTTTTGATGGCAATGTACGGCCAAGGTAAAACTAGAGGTAAAGTTGCTATTCTTGGTATTGAAGCATCTACAAATCAAGCATGTTGTGCAATTATTACTAATGGCAACCTTAATACAGATTATTTATTCCAAAATCTTGTAAGAAAATATAATGAAATACGAAAGTTAAGTAATGATGGTGGACAGAAAAATTTAAGTAGCGGTTTAATTAAAAATATTCAAATTTCTTTCCCAAGCCTCTTGGAACAAACCCGCATAGCCAATTTCCTAACAGTAGTTGACAAAAAAATATCCCAACTAAAACAAAAGAAAGCCCTTTTGGAAGAGTACAAAAAAGGAGTAATGCAAAAAATCTTTAGTCAAGAAATTAGGTTTAAAGATGAGAATGGTAATTATTTTCCTGCGTGGGAGGAGAAGAGGTTGAGGGAGGTTTGTGATAATGTAATGTACGGAATGAACGCTCAAGCACTAGCTTTTGATGGCGAGAATAAATATATTCGGATTACTGATATTAATGAAAATTCCAGAAAATATATTCCAAATCCTCTGACATCACCAGATGGATTACTTGAAGAAAA
This sequence comes from Thioploca sp., assembly GCA_030627235.1. GTDB lineage: Bacteria > Pseudomonadota > Gammaproteobacteria > Beggiatoales > Beggiatoaceae > DRQV01. Next base: position 15,184 of record DAOUSL010000004.1, on the reverse strand, counting down.
ATATAAATTAAAAAAAGGAGATGTTGTATTTGCAAGAACTGGAGCAAGTGTGGGTAAAAGTTACCTATACAGTATAGATGATGGCAAACTTTACTTTGCTGGTTTTTTAATTCGTTTTTCAATTATAGAAGGCAATCCATTTTTTATTTATGCTCAAACTTTAATATCCTCATATCAGAAGTGGGTTAAAATAATGTCAATGCGTTCAGGGCAACCGGGCATTAATGCGGAAGAATATAAAACTTTAAAAATAGTATTTCCCACCCTCCCCGAACAAACCAAAATAGCCAATTTCCTCACCAAGCTAGACGAAAAAATAAACAGAGTTGATAGCCAAATTAAAAAAGCTGAACTGTGGAAAAAAGGATTGCTGCAACGGATGTTTTGTTTGTCTTAACCTTGATTCACTTGATTAGCTTGATTACCTTGATTTATTTTTTTGATTTGTTGATTGATTTGCTTGATTTGATTTAATAAAATTAATGAGGCTTTAGAAATGAAATATCAGGATATTACTGGAAAGATAATAGGAGCTTCAATGGAAGTTCATCGTATTTTGGGAAATGGATTTCAGGAAGTAATTTACCAACGTGCCTTAGAGATAGAAATGAATTCTATCAGTTTAAATTTTCAGCGTGAATACGAAATGGATATTTTTTACAAAGGTAATAGAATTGGTGGAAGAAGAGTTGATTTTTTTGTTGAAAATTGCATTATGGTTGAGCTTAAAGCACAAATTAACCTAGAAAATGTACACTTAGCACAAGCAATGAATTATTTAGAAGTATACAACGTTGAGATTGGATTACTAATAAATTTTGGAGCAAAAAGCCTACAATTCAAAAGAGTCCACAATAATTCTTTAAAAAATCAAGGCAATCAAGCAAATCAAATGAATCAAGGTTAAGACAAATGAGTAAACAACCCGAACAAGTATTAGAAAATCAACTAATTGCCCAACTTCAAGAATTAGGTTATGCTTTGGTAAAAATAAAAAATGAACCAGAACTCATTGCCAACCTAAAACAGCAATTAGAAAAACACAATAATATTATCTTTTCAGAGTCAGAATTTAAAAAAGTAATGAACTTACTTACCAAAGGTTCTATCTTTGAAAAATCAAAAATTCTACGAGAAAAACAACATATTATCCGTGACAATGGCAAAGACCTTTACTTTGAATTTTTAAACACCGAACATTGGTGTCAAAATCAATATCAAGTTACTCACCAAGTCACTATCGACGGTAAATATAAAAATCGCTACGATGTAACTTTATTGATAAATGGCCTACCATTAATACAAATAGAACTTAAACGCAGAGGACTTGAATTAAAAGAAGCATTTAATCAAATTAACCGTTATCAACGCCACTCATTCGGTTCAAACTCAGCTTTATACCAATATATTCAAATATTTATCATCAGCAATGGCGTAAACACCAAATACTATGCCAACAACCGCAACCAATCCTTCAAACAAACTTTTTATTGGACAGATAAAGAAAACAACCGTTTAACTAATATTATTAATGGTTTTACCAGCGATTTTTTAGAACCTTGCCATCTCTCTAAAATGATTAGTAAATACATCGTGTTAAACGAAATTCATAAAATATTAATGGTGCTACGTCCTTATCAATATTATGCAGTAGAAGCGTTAATTGATCGAGTAAAAAACAGCAACAAAAACGGTTACATATGGCATACCACTGGTTCAGGCAAAACTTTAACTTCCTTTAAAGCTAGTCAAATAATCATGAATCTGCCCGAAGTTGAAAAAGTAGTTTTTGTGGTGGATCGTAAAGATTTGGATTATCAAACTACTAAAGAATTTAATAGTTTTAGCGAAGGCAGTATTGATGGAACTGACAACACTAAAGCCCTAGTCAAACAATTTTCCAACAATACCAAACTCATTGTCACCACAATTCAAAAACTAAATACAGCCATCAGCAAAACGCAATATTTAGCCAAAATGGAAAAACTGCAAGATAAACGTTTAATCTTCATTTTTGACGAATGCCACCGTTCCCAATTTGGCGAAACCCACAACCGTATTAAAAAATTCTTCCGCAACATTCAATTGTTTGGTTTTACTGGCACACCAATTTTTGCAGAAAATGCCTTTAAAAATGATTTAGGCAAAAGAACTACCAAAGAACTATTTGGCGAAGCCTTACATAAATATGTCATTACCGATGCTATAAAAGATGAAAATGTTTTAAAATTCTCAGTTGAATATGTTGGTAGATACAAAAAGAAAGCAACAGCTACCGAAATAGATATTGAAGTAGAGGCCATTGATACCAAAGAATTGATGGAATCACCAAAAAGATTAGAAAAAATAGCGGATTATATTCTAGCCAATCATGATCGAAAAACTCATAATCGAGAATTTACTGGCATGTTTGCCGTTAGCAGCATTAAAACATTGATAAAATATTATGATATTCTGCAAAGGAAAAAGCAAGAAGGCCAGCATAATTTGAAAATTGCGACCATTTTTTCTTATGTTGCCAATGAAGAAGATGCCGATGCAAATGGTTTTATTCCCGAAGAAGTCTCAGTGGTTGAAGAAACAAGGGCATTATATGGAATGCAGCGAGATAGCCGAGAAAAACTGGATGAGTTTATTGTAGATTATAATCAAATGTTTGGCTCAAATTTTTCAACTAGAGACAGCCAATCATTTTATAATTATTACAACGATATTTCCAAAAAAGTAAAAGAACGAGAAATCGATATTTTACTGGTGGTAAATATGTTTCTAACTGGTTTTGACAGCATAACGCTTAACACTTTATATGTCGATAAAAATCTAAAATATCACAGTTTAATTCAAGCATATTCAAGAACTAATAGAATAATTAACGAACAAAAATCACAGGGCAATATTGTTGTTTTCCGCAATCTTAAACAAGCCACCGACGATGCAATTACCTTATTTAGCAATAAAGAAGCTATTGAGGTAATTATCATGGAACCTTATGAAACACATGTCAAAAAATTTAACGATGCATTTGTCGAATTATCAGCAATATCTCCAACAGTAAATAGTGTTAATGACTTGCAAACTGAAAATGAAGAATTAAAATTTATCACTATATTCAGACAGATAATGCGAATTAAAAATATTCTCAACGCCTTTGCTGATTTCAAATGGGAAGATTTGGCAATGGACGAGCAATTTTTTGAAGATTACAAAAGCAAATATCTCGATTTACATGATAAAGTAAAAAGCAATAAAGAGAAAGTTTCTATTTTGGAAGATGTTGATTTTGAGCTGGAATTAATCCACCGTGATGAAATTAATGTAAATTATATAATTCAGTTACTTATTAAACTAAAATCCAATTCTGAAAAAGATGTAGAGCAGACTGAAAAAGATATTCATAATTTATTAAATACAGAAGTTACTCTAAGAAGCAAACGAGTATTGATAGAAAAATTTATATCTAAAAACTTACCTGAAATTAAGAATGAAGATAATATATCACAAGAATTTGATAAGTTTTGGGATAAAGAGCGACAAAAATCTTTTAAACAATTGATAACAAATGAAAATTTATCAAAAGAAAAAACTCAAAAATTGATTAATGACTACATGTTCGCAGAAAGAGAACCATTGCGAGACGAGATACTGGAACTAATTGAAGGTGAAAAACCTTCCGTGTTAAAACGCAAAAAATTAAGCGACCAAATTTTAAATAAGATTTTGGGATTTGTAGATACGTTTATTAATGGAATAACAAGTTAAAAATACCCTAACAAAGTTTATTTGTTTATATCAATAAAAAACCGTGTAGGGTCAGTGCAATGAAACCGACCAAACTATTTTTTCTATATCATAATGGTCGGTTACACTTTGTTTCACCAATCCTACAAACTTTATAAAATACCAGAACATGGAAAAGTAATTTTCTCTTGTTCCCAACGAGGCCGTTGGTAAGGAGTAAATAGATTCAAATTTCACCAATATCCTCGATTATTGATATTTAATCCCAACGGGATAAAACATAAAAACCCATGGAACTTTTTTATTCTGTACAAAAATAATTGACTATATTCTTTAACTATGATTAAATCTATAATTATTCAATTTAACTTTATAGCAAGGATAACATATGTCTAAAATAATCAAAACTCTTATCATCTCATCTTTATTAGTTTATTCTCAATTCAGTATGGCAGCACGGGAATTTGCTGACATTTATGTTGAATGTGGGCTTGGTTCAATAATCGCTCCGACTAATGATATTGTAGCAGTAGTAACTAATGTTACTTGGGATTCAGGCACAACAGCAATTAGTTCCAATATTTCTTCCCCAGAAAGTTGTCAAGGTGGAAAAGCAAAAGTAGCAGCTTTTATTAATGAATCTTATGATACATTAGAAAAAGAACTAGCTATAGGTAGTGGAACATATCTTGACTCACTTATGGTATTAGCTGGTCATCAACCTCAACAAAAACTTAGTGATTTACGCAGTGGTTTTGCTAAAATAGTTGCCAAATCTGATTATGTTGAACAAAGTCATTTTGAAAAATCAAAAGCATTATATAATTTAATTGTAAATATATAATAGTAGCATATAAAAATATTCAATAATCATGTCTTAATTTAAGGGCAGTCATGAAGATTAAAACTTATTAATAATTCTTGTGACTGCTTTTTTATATGCCATTAAAAATAATCATAATATTATTCTGCACTGTCATTTCAAATGTCCAAGCATCAGATATTGCCAATCATCCAACTTGGCTTAAATTGCTTCGTTATACTAATAAACATAGTGTAATTCTGACAGATAGCTTTTTTTTAAGCCCAAATGGTAAACATGATCCCAAAGCCGAATTGGCAGCTACAATTAAAGCATATTCTGCTTCTTGGGATAAAAATACTAATGACCATGCACGTTGTAAATTTCCAGCTCGTTATTTTTGGCTCTCTACCCAAATTGATTTACCCAATTATAAATTGAGAGAACCTAAATGTAAAAAATTAGTAAAATGGGCTTTATTTGATAAAGTGAAGTCAATCAGTTTACTTTTAGTCAGTGGTTATTTAGGTAATCCAGCCTCTACTTTTGGTCATTCTCTCCTCAAATTAAATACAGAATCTGCTGGTGAACAATTATTTGATTCAACAATTAATTATGGAGCATTAGTACCAGAAAATGAAAACACATTTCTATATGTTATGAGAGGTCTTTGGGGAGGATACAAAGCTGGATTTTCTGATAAATATTTTTATACTCAAGATATAGTTTATTCACGTACTGAACTTCGTGATATTTGGGATTATCAGTTGCAATTATCGGATTATGAACGTGTATTTCTGATATTACATATTTGGGAAATTGTTGGTAATAAGTTTGACTATTATTTTTTAGATGAAAATTGTGCTTATCGTTTAGCAGAATTATTGGATTTGGTAATAGATGAAAAACTGTTAAATAAAGTCTTGCTATGGTATGCTCCAGTAGAATTGTTTCACCGTTTAAAGTATATTGACAAAAATAATGGCAAACAGTTAATTAAATCAGTACGTTTTATCCCATCCAATCAAAGAAAACTTTATCATAAATTAAAATTATTAACAACAGAAGAACTAGCAGCTTTTAACACTATTATTCGTAAAGATAACTATGATTTAAACCATTTTTCAGTTGATAAAAAAATTTTAATTTTAGACAGTTTACTTGCCTACTATCAATATAAATTTATTGGAGATCAGCAGATTCAACAGGAATTAAAAAGACAGATTTTATTAGCCCGTTTACAACTCCCAGTTCGTCCTATTGCTCCAGTTAAAATCCCCGAGTTACCTTCGCCAGCCAATGGCTCATTACCTATAGAATTTGGTTTTAACTTTATCAACTCAACCAGTAATTTTTTAAGATTAAATTGGTCGCCATTTAAAAAAGAATTAATTGGTTCAAATAGTTTGGAAGGAGATGAACTGGTAATTTTAGATTTTGCAGTAAATATTTATGAAGATAATTTATTTTTAGATACAGTTGATTTAATACGGGTTATGAATATTAATACTCGACCAATTCAAATAGAAGGTGAAAATAAGTTATCTTGGAAATTACGACTTGGAGTTGATCGTATTAAAAATAAATATGATGGAGTTGCTAGTTTTGGGGTTGGTTATGCACGGCAATGGAATCAAAATATTATAGGTTATGGAATGGTTGATTTTGCAGCCCATACGCTTTCTCCACTTATTAGATTACGTCCTCATTTAGGATTGAGGTTGGATTTTGGAAAAACTAAAACTTGGTTATATATTGGAACAGAATCAGGTAGTAATCACACTGAATGGGGAGGAAAAATGCAATATCAATTTAATAAACAATACGCTTTTTATACCACATTTTCTAATGAAGAATATACATCTGTTGGGTTAAAATGGTATTGGTAAACATTGTAATTTAGCTGTTATGGTGTGCAACACATTTTATCATTGACCACAACTCATAACCAGCAATGTAAGATGTGGTGAGGAAACGAACCTCATCAATAGGAATTCTTATTACTAAAATTGAAACAAGGACTTAACAATATGCTAAAAGTTATTAAGCTAAATAAATCTACCATAAGGGTAATTAGCGGTGATTTATATAAAGAGATAGATATTGACTGGGGTAATTATGATTTAAATGAATTAGTAAAAGTATTAGAAGCATTATTTGAATCATATGTACACAATTTTCAATCTTTAAAGAAAATAAAGAACAAAGACATGATTAGGCCATATAAAGGCGGCTCTCATATTGATATTATTGGAGATAAAGGCAGCCTTAATATTTTAAAAATTGTAGATATTGTTATCATACTACCACAATGTGAACAGGAAGAGTTTTGACCTGTTAGCCATGTAGAGTCGGTACAATGAAACCGACCAAACTATTTTTTCTATATCATAATGGTTGGTTACACTTTGTTTCACCGACACACTTTTAAAGTTTCTGGCAAAGATTTGGATTAGATCAATAAAACCTTTTTATATCCAATTAACCGACGTGGAAATATTTTTCTTTCACCATTTAAAGATGAAGTTTTATAAATTGACTTTATAGATTTATTTGGTAGTCTTAAATATAAGTAATGGTAAATTTATTATTAGCATTATTCCTGGTATTTTTTGTATTGGTGGCGTATTCTTATTTAATTTTAGGAATGTTGCCCATGATAACTTATAAATATCAGAAAAACATTAAAAAAGATCAGAATGATTAATTCTATTTCTCTGATTTTCTATTACCATTTATAAAAAAAATAATAAACTTTTACAGGAATAAAAATATGATACTCTCTCCAACAATGTTAGCCAGTAAACGATTAGAAATGCGAGACGGAGTTAATTGGTTAATCGATTTATTTATCAGTGAATTTCCTAATTATTTCCAAGAATTAAAACTAGCTATTGATATAAAAGATGGTGACGAATTATACTTGGCTTCTCATAAATTCAAGGGTGCTTGCTCCAGTATGGGCGCAGATGATTTAGTGGAAATTTGTAAGCAATTAGAAATTTTAGGGAAAAATAATAATTTAGCTGAAGCCACCATGATAATAGAAGAAGTTCCTAAAAATATTGAACTTCTAATAATGGCTTTGGAGCAAGAGAAAATTGATTATCCAGAAGAGTAGGTGAGGTTATATTCCACTTATCTATAATTATTTTGACTCGAAAGTCATCACCATTTAAGAAAATTTTCTTAGGTAAATTAATATTTTGCATATTAACATAACGACCATATTCTATTTCCCAAGCATTTTGGCGTAAAGTTTTTAAGCGACCAATTTTATCTAACGAATACCATTGAGGTGATGACTTTGGATTTGGAATGCCTCTGATCCAAAAATGTAGGTTAGTCACTGGAATATGTAGTTTTAGCACATCAGCAATTAACGTATCTGGATCGTTTGCAGTAAAGGTTTTATTATCAGCAGTCCGCATAATTACGCCAGTATCGTTACCATCTAAGAATATAGCACCTTGTCCCATCGGATTACTAAAGCGTAACTGATAATTAGTAGCTTGTTGTTGCCAATTAAATTTAGCAGTCCAACTATCATTTTTAGTTATAATTGCAATACGGCCATTAATTTGCCATGAATTTAATTTTTCAGCTGGCATATTAGGTAATGCTGGCAAGGCCAAACAACCAGATAATATTAACAACAAAAAGATATATTTTTTCATAATTATATTTAAAACTTACAAGTTTATTCGTTAAATAAATAGCATTAAAAAATTGCTGTAAGATAATTAATACTAAATTTACCCACTTTACTCAAAAAATTTGGTAAAACTGTCAATCTCTTCACGAGGAGTTCGATAGCTATTTACCACAGCTTCTTTGTCTTCATAACCTAATGCCATACCACAGATTAAAACACTTTCAGCTGGATAATCCAATTTTTCTTTAATAATTTGTGGATATTCACCCAATGCTGCTTGCGGACATGTGGCTAATCCTTCTTCTACAGCAGCTAACATGACTGATTGTAAAAACATCCCATAGTCAAGAAAAGAACCAGTTTCCATAGCCGCATCCATGAAGAAAAACAATACAATTGGAGCATCAAAAGCTCTATAGTTTGCTAACCATTGCTGTTTTTGTCTAGCTTTATCTTCACGAGCTATTTGTAGGGTAGAATAGAGTTGTAAACCGCAAGCTCTACGACGGCTTTTATAAGGCTCTTGCCATTCATTTGGATAATATTGATAATCCATCTTGCCTTTAACACCATTATTAAAAGCATTTTCCATAGCTTGTTCTAGTTCGTGTTTTTTCACACCACTAACCACTGCAACTTGCCAAGGTTGAGTATTTACCCCAGAAGGAGCATTCTTAGCTACATTTAAAATACGTTGGATTACTTCTATAGCCACTGGCTTATTTAGAAAAGCACGAGTAGATTTACGCAATTTCAAAGCTTCTGCTACTGTCATTATTCAGACCTTTTTTATTTGGAAACTCAATATGTTAACATTCAATTTAAATATATTGTAAATATAGCACAGTTAATTACGGACTTTATGTAGGATATAATAAGTTTACGAATTACATCTTGATTCAATTCCCTTCGTTCATTGCATCCTACATTTATTTAACCTTGTTTAGAATGATGTCTAATATAAGTAATTTTGAATTCAGTTAAGAATTAAGCATTCATAATTAAGAATTATTATAATTATACCATCCAATGAGTAGCAACTTCCATTTTAACTTTTATTCAACTATAATATTCCATCCCTACGACAAATCAGTAACCAACTATGCGACGTTTTCTAAAATATTTATTATTAACCACATTATCTTTACTAATTATTATTATAACCTCAATAGGTTGGCTTATCAGCACCGAATCAGGTTTACAATTCATCGGCACTCAAGCTCAAAAATTTGCTCCTGGTGAATTAAAAATTGCTAAATTAGAAGGTCGTATAATTGACCGAATTAGTTTTAGCGATCTCTCCTACCAAGATGGTGAAACTAAAGCTAAAATTGAATTATTTGTGTTTAACTGGAATGCCGAGGCTCTATTATCCGCTAAAATACATTTAGAACAATTACATATAAATAATATAGAAATAAATTTACCTAAATCTGAACCAGTTACAGAAGAACCTAAAAAAGAATCAACTCCATTTGAAATTCCTGATATAAAATTACCAGTAAAAATTGCATTAGACGATATTCAAATCAATCATATTTCAATTCAAACTGCTGATGCTGAACCTTTTATAATCGATAACATAAATTTACAATCTCAGACTAGTGACCATTTAACTCTCCAAAATTTTCAAATTACTGCGCCATTATTTAATCTTCAATTAGCTGGTGAGGTTGGTTTTGTTAAGCCGCATACAGTTCAGTTAGATTTAAATTGGAATGCTAATTTGCCAGATTTTAAAGTAGCTGGCCAAGGTGAAGTAAGTGGTGACATGGAAGAAATGACATTAACTCATCATGTTAGTGAGCCATTAGCTATTGATCTACAAACTACTGTTACCGATTTAATTGGTGATTTAAATTTAGAGGCAAAGCTGACTTGGCAAGAAATCTATTGGCCGTTAGATATTCCAGAGAAAATTGTTAACAGTCAACAGGGTAAAATCACTGTAACTGGTGGTTTAGACAACTATAATTTCACTTTACGAACTAAAGTTGATGGACAGCAAATTCCACAGAGCAATTGGAGAATTACTGGTCAAGGTAATCAACAGCAAGTCATTATCAGCACTTTGCATTCTGAATTATTGAAAGGTTTATTGGATGTAAAAGGTAAATTTAGCTGGACACCTAAAATGTTAGGACATGTAGAACTTGATTTGCAAGCAATTTCGATTAAAGATTTTTGGCCGGATTGGCCGGATGAATTAACAATTAATACTAAGTTACAGGCTAAATTAGATGGTGATATGTTCCAAGTTGATAATTTGGCTATTAATATTCCACAAACTAAGACCGGAATTTACTTACAAGCAGCAGGTTTGATTGCTGGAGATAACTCTAAAATAGAAACTGCAATTCTAAATTGGGAAGGTTTGCAATGGCCTTTGATTGGAGGAGAATTAGTAAATAGTAAGCAAGGTAAAATAAATATTTCTGGTACGATGCAAGATTATAAAGTTGTATTAACCACTCAAGTTGCCGGCGGACAGATTCCACTTAGCCAAATAACTTTGCAGGGAAAAGGTAATTTGCAACAGTTTAAAATTGATTCATTAAAAACTAAATTATTAGAAGGAGAAATAAATACAGTTGGTTCAATTAGTTGGCAACCTAAATTAGTGGGGGAATTGAAACTGGCAGTAAAAAAGTTAAATCTTAAGGAAGTATGGAAAGATTGGCCAGATAAATTACGTTTGGATACTAAATTGGCGGCTAATTTGGATGGAGATAAGTTTAAACTGACAAGCTTACAGGTTAATTTACCTAATACTAAAGCTAAAATTACTTTACAAGCTAATGGTAAACTTGGAAAAATTCCTAGTTTTGATGCTACTTTAGCTTGGAAAAAACTACAATGGCCGTTAGTTGGCAAAAATTCTATTGTTACTAGCAAAACAGGAAAGGCACATGTATTTGGAACTACTGAAAATTATAAAGTTAAACTTACCACTCAAGTTGATGGGCAACAAGTTCCTAATACTCATATTGGCCTACTCGGACAGGGTAACTTACAACAGTTTAACCTTAAATCTCTGCACAGTGAATTATTGAAAGGTAAGATTGATGTTAATGGTAAAGTCAATTGGCAATCTAAACTAGCAGCTCAACTTAACCTTAATGTTAAAAAGCTTAATTTAAAAGAAGTCTGGAAAGATTGGCCAAATAAATTACGCTTGGATACTAAAATGGTAGCTAACTTGGATGGAGATAAATTTAAAGTTAAGAGTTTAAAAGTTAAATTACCAAAAACAGCAGCTCAAATTTCCTTACAGGCGGATGGTAAATTGGGAGAGATTCCAAGCTTTGATGCTACGTTGGATTGGAAAGCCTTACAATGGCCATTAGTTGGGGAAAATTCGCTAGTTAACAGTAAAAATGGCAAACTTACATTAGTTGGAAATACTGAAAATTATAAATTAAATATAACTACTCAGGTTGATGGACAGCAAGTTCCTAAAAGCAAAATCAAGCTATCTGGACAGGGTGATTTAGAACATTTTATCATAAATTCCTTAAATACCAAAACATTGCAGGGAACGATAATTGCCGATGGTGAAGTCAACTGGCAACCAACTTTAGCAGCTCAATTAAACTTGGATGTGGATAAAATTGCTTTAAAAGAAGTATGGCCGGATTGGCCGCAAGGCTTGAATCTCAATTCTAATTTAGTAGCTGGTTTGGAAGGAGATAGTTTTCAGATAAATCAATTGGATATATCGATTCCACAGACTGGTATGGAGCTATCATTGACTGGTTCTGGAACTACTGATGGTGAAATTATAACCGCAGTGCTAAATTGGCAGGATTTACAATGGCCTCTGAAAGATGGAGAGATAGTCCAGAGTAAGACAGGTGCTTTCAGTATTGACGGTGGAATGAAATCCTATCAAGTGCAATTGGATACTGAATTAAAAGGTAAAGATATTCCTGCTGGTAAATGGCAAGCAATGGGTTATGGAGATGATAAAAGCTTTCAGTTAAGTAGTTTGCAAGGTGATATTTTACAAGGTATTTTAGATTTGTCTGGTAAAGTGCAGTGGCAACCTAATTTAAATTGGCAGTTTACTTTACAGGGTGAAAATTTGAATCCAGGTGAACAATGGCAGGAATGGCCAGGTCAGTTAGCAATGAATATTCAAACCGAAGGGAATATGGATAAAAAATTGACTACCCAGCTAAAAATCAATCAATTAGATGGCAAATTACGTAATTATCCGCTTAACTTAGAAACTGACATTAATATTGATGGAAATATTTATAAAATCAATAAATTGAACTTTAAATCTGGTAAAGCTTATTTGACTGCTAATGGTCTATTGGGAAACAAATCTAATTTAAAATGGGAAATTAATGCCCCAGATTTGCAAGCTTTCTTACCCGATGCAAAAGGTAGTATTATTGGTAAAGGCAGCCTTACTGGTGCATTAGATTTACCTCATGTGAAAGCTCAACTAGAAGCTAATGCCGTAGTTTTCCAACAGAATAACTTACAAAAATTGACTGCGGATGTGGACGTAAATATGAAGGGTTCGCAGAAGCTATTTTTAGATGTTGTTGCTACTAATTTAGCGGCTGGTGCTACCCAAATTAATAGCATTAAACTGCAAGGTGATGGCAGTCTATCCAAACATACTATTACTGCTAGTTTGGATATGCCGACTGATGCTTTTATGTTGCAATTGAAAGGTGGTTTAAAACAGATGTCAAGTTGGCAAGGTAAGTTACAACAGATTAATTTAAATACTGAAAAAGCAGATAATTGGGAACTAACTAAACCAAGCAAACTCCTATTATCAGCAGAACAGGTTAAATTAGCTAAAACTTGTCTACAAAATACTAAAACTGTTGGTAAATTATGTACTAAAGTGGATTGGTCAAGCAAATCTGGTAGCGAACTACAAGTTGATATTAAGAAGCTGTCCTTGGAATTATTACAGGCATTTTTACCAGAAAATATGGAGATAAAAAATGGAGCTATCAATGGTGGTTTACAAACTACTTTACGTCCTGATGGCAAGATAAATTCTGCTGTTGATATAAAAATTTCTCCTGGAGTTTTCTCTATAACAACTGATGATGAAGTGGAACAATTGAAGTTTGCTGGTGGAAATTTAAACTTAAAAATCAATAACAAGGGTTTAAATGGTGGTTTAAAATTAAAAATGCTCAATCGCAGTAATATCAATGGCCAAATTAAAATGCCTAAATTAACTCACATACCACCCAAGGGTAAACAGCCGATAAAAGGTAATTTAACTGCTAAATTTGGTGATTTGGATATTCTGCCAAATTTTGTGCCACAAGCTGAAAATACTAAAGGTCGAATTGGAATAGATGTAGCTATAGCTGGTTTGTTGGATAAGCCAAAGATAAAAGGAAAGATTCAAATAATTGATGTAGCTACTGAATTACCAGAATTAGGTTTGATACTGAAAGATTTTAATTTATCCTTACGCAGTGATGGCAGTGAAAAAATCTATTTAGATGCTGGAATTCGTTCTGGAGAATGCGATTCTGCTAGTTGCCAATTAAACATTAAAGGTCAAGCCAACTTACCATCTTTAACCAAATGGGATGCTGAGATAAATATTAATGGTAATGATTTTGAGGTGGTCAACATGCCCAATGCGTGGGTGTTAATTTCTCCCGATATAAACGTTAAATTAGCTCCAGAAAATATTGCAGTAATTGGGGAATTATTGATTCCAGAAGCGGCTTTTACTCCACCTAAAGGTTCTAGTGGGGTTGGAGCAGTGGCAATTTCCGATGATGTTGTTTTTTCCGATGAGCAGCCGACTGCTGAACCAGTGGAACAAGCTAGTGGTGGTATGCAGATAGCGACTAATGTGAAAGTTATATTCGGTGATAATATTACTTTTGAAGGAGCTGGGGTAAAAAGTCGTTTGGGAGGAACTTTGATTGCTAGTAATGAGCCGGGTAAACCTACGGTTGGTAACGGTGAACTGTGGATAGACGGAACTTTCAAAGCTTATGGACAGAACTTAATTATTAATAAAGGTAAGATATTTTTTGCAGGTGGAGCAATTGAAAATCCTGGTTTAGATATTAGAGCTTTCCGCCAAATTATGGGTAAAGGTAATGCTAATGAAGAGGTGGTATTGGCTGGTGGCACTAAGATCCATGGGGATGAGGATGTGATTTCTGGGGTACATATTAATGGAACTGCTCAGAACTTGAAAATGGATTTATATTCCGAACCGTCAATGGATGAAAGCAATATGTTGTCCTATATCGTGTTAGGTAAACCCGCATCTCAGGCAGGTTCTAGTGGTGGTAGTTTATTATTGGCTGCAGCCGCCGAATTGCCTCTCAGTAAGAGCAATGCTTTAACTAATAAAATTGGCAATGAATTTGGCTTAGATGAAGCTGGTATTTCCTCTGAAGATGGAGTCGAAAATGCGGCTTTTGTATTGGGTAAATATCTAACTCCTGAATTGTATGTTAGTTATGGGATTGGTTTGTTTGATGGCAGTAATATGTTAAAAATGCGATATCAACTGAGTAAACATTTTACCTTGGAAACTGAGACTGGAACACAGAGTGGAGTGGATTTACGGTATACTTTGGAGAGGTAGAGCTACTAAAGTTTTAAGATAAATATGCTATCTAAATAATTAATCAAACTATTTTAAATATAGATGCTATTGCTGAACCTTGTAAAGTTGTTTCGTTCTTATGCAATAAATTAAGAAACTCTTGATTCTGATTTAGATTTATTGGTTATAAAGCATTAATTAGCTGACAAAGGAATAGAAATGGTTAAACTGAGTCAAGTAGGGTGGGTAAAGCTTTATCTTGCCCCATAGACATCAACTTAAGGAATACAGTTGTCCATTAGGTCAACTGTATTGAGTTTTCTTTTTCGTTTATTGAGCGAACAAGAAAACCGATGTAAAATATCTTTTAATGTCAAAATTAATTTTTCATAATCGTTAATAACATGAGCTAAATGTACAGATTGTTCTC
>DAOUSL010000067.1 GCA_030627235.1 Thioploca sp. | reverse complement strand
TTGATAATTTACGAAAACTCTTTTAACTTTCAATCAAATGATTCGGAAAATTGGAAAACCGCCAATGGTATATTGTTTGAAGCTGTGGATTATTGGAGGCAACAAAACCAACCAATGATTATTATGTTTTTATAGATGAAAATTCTAACTAAATTTTAGTCAGGTAGGGTGTGCAACAAAATTTACCATTGCCCACCATTTTACAACATATTATAAATATCCTTTATTATTTTGGTGGGCAAAATAAAACTTTACCCACCCTACCTGACTTGTAGTTATAGCATCTACCATTAAAGAACTACTTGATAAAAAATAACAATAAATAATACTAAAAATAATTTTTTTCATGAATATTTTTCTATGTAGGCTATTTCTGTTTTAAAATTAATAAGGTAATATCATCCACAACTTTTCTAGTGCCAATATATTCTTTAACATCAGCAATAACAGCTTGTTGAATTTGTTTAGCAGTTTGTGACCAGTTACTGCTGATAACATCACACAACCTATCTATACCATATTGTTCATCATGAACATTCCATGCTTCAGTAATTCCGTCAGTATACAGTGCAATACCATCTCCAAATTCCAATGAAATCTCTATATGTGATACAAATTCAGCTATATCATCCACTAATCCTATAGAAAAACCTAAATCAAAAGTATCAATTTGTTCAATTTCGCCATTTTTGCGGATTAACAATACATATTCATGTTGACCAGTCAATTTTAACTTACCATTTTTATAATCTAATAATGATAAAGTTAAATTTTTATCTGTCTTCATACGCTTAACATTATGATATATAGTACGATTCACAATATCTAAAAACTTTTCTGGATGATCAATACCAGCTAACAATAAAGCTCTAACTGTAGTTTGTACCATCAACATTAATACACCACTTTCCAAACCATGCCCAACTACATCACCAATCCCAATTTTAATATGACCATCATGATTCAATACTTCGTAATAATCACCAGCTACTTCATCAGTTGATTCCATAAAACCAGCAATATCTAAATGGTTAATATTTTTTAACTCTTGTTCAGAAGGTAATACCATTTGTTGGATACGACGGGTGATTTCTAATTCTGTACCCATCCGTAAGTTTTCAGCTTTAAGCTTATCATTTAAAATCAAAATTTCTTGATTAGCAGTGCCTAGTTCTCTAGTACGTTCTGCAATTTTTTGCGACATTTGTTTAAAATTATCAATTAATATATTGACTTCTTTAAGCTTACTATGTGGCCAAGCAATTCGTGTAGGTTCGGATTGAGCCGATAATTTAACCGTAATTGCAGATACTTCCTCTAAAGAAACTACCATCTGTTTGCTAATTTTATTAGATAACCAAACTATAATCAGAATTATAATTAATAAAATTGATAAGTTTTTTATATATAAATCATATAAATATTTTTGATATGGAGCTAATGGAGTTTCTATAACTAATTGCCATCCAGAGATATCATCAATTTGGTGTTGATAGACATAAAATGAATTTTTCCAGCGAGCTATTTTAGACTTATTATTAAATTTAGCTGGAGTCCACAAGCTAATTTCTGAGTTAATCGGTTGAAAATCTCCATTATTATAACGTTCTAATATTTTACTAATAACATTATTTTTATCATTGGTAATAAGGACTTTATTACTAGAATCCAATATAGTAATCTTTGTTTGTTTAGAACCTTGTAATAAAACACTTATCAATGCTTGTTCAATATTATTTTCCGACCAAAATTTGACCATATGTTGGACTTCTACGCTTTTAGTTTTTAAAGAATTAACAATTTCAGTTTCTACATGTTGTAAACCAAGATAAGTATTAAAAACCATGATCCCTAAAGCGACTGATAATACAAAGGTTGCTAAAACATTATAAATTGTTCTTTGGAATGATAAACTATATCTTTTATGTTCCGAACCTATGGAAGTGTAAGCTATTAATAAAGTGGCACATAATGCATTGAATACTCCATTAATTGTCCATTTAAGTGCAATCAATAAGGCTATTTGACTATTCATTTGCATAATAAAGATAAAAGATACCCATATTAGTGGCATTCCTAGCAATATCCAGTATAAAACATCATATAAAACTAAATTATACCCATGAGTTTTCCTAATAAATAATCCAACCCAAATTGTCTCACAAACTAGAAAAATAATAGCGTATGGATGTCCCCATAAAATATAAGTATAAACACTAGCGACTAAGGTTGCCACAATTCCTAAAACAAGTCCATAACGTTGTAATATAACAAAAATTGCTATACTACCAAGCAGGAAATCAATTCCAAAAAATAAAGAAATACTACAAATATTACCAATAACAGCAGATATTAGTAAAATGGTAAACCAGGATTTTAACTTTGGCATAAAATAATTATATAGTGACGTAATTTATATTGTTAGAATAATTTATTTAACCCGCTTAAAACAAAAATAATTAAATTGTTGTTGCTTTTTGGATGGGGTTATATGAACTTCTGAAACTGTATGATAAAGTTGTAAAATACCTTGTACTTCTTGCTGAATTTTGGTTTCATCATATTGAACAATAGGTAGGTCGCTACATTTAGTTGGCCCATCTATAGAAAAGGTCGCAATTATAACTTGTCCATTTTTAGATAATTTAGCATCTAAGGTGTTTAAATAAGATTTTCTATCTTCAGCTGTGGTTAAGAAATGAAATACTGCTCTATCATGCCATATATCGAATGTATTATCTACTTGAAATTGAGTCACATCTTTTTCATGCCAATGTACATTATCTGCTAATTTACCAAGTCGCTGTTGAGTTGCTTGGATAGCAGCCTTTGATATATCTAATACTGATAAATTAGAATAACTTTGTTTTATCAATGAATCTACTAAATTGGAAGCACCACCTCCAACATCAATAATTGGACATGTAATATCATAGCCGATTTTTTCAATAAGGTTTAATGATATAATCGGTGAATTTTGATACCAACTGACTTCTTGGATGGATTTAGTGTTGTAAACTTGTTCCCAATGTTGCTTTCTATTCATAATTTTTTCTCTTTAAGTTTCAAATTTAGAATTATTTCATCTATGAATGAGGATTTAATAATCTCCAAAATTTGAGGTTCAAACCTTCCAGGTTTTTAAAACCTGGAAGGTTTAGTCAATAGGATTTAGTTCAGATAAATCAGGTGGTAAAAACATAAATATTTGATCAGCATTATGTGTAGATTCTTGAATATAAATTCGTTACTGTGTTAAGTTAGTAAACTATTACTTGAAAATTTAGTATAATTACATTATATTTGCTTAAGTATTAATGATTATTTAGTTAAACATTTTAAAGTTAGAAATAGCCATTAAAATATATTGGTTCTTAATTAACTTTAATAATCATTATTTAACTTAAAATACAGATTACATTATTGTAAAACTTTTTTGATAAAATTTAATTTAGGAATTTTAATGAAATTACATTATATAACCATCATTACGATGGGTTTACTTGCTGTACAAGTATCTGCTGCTGAAATTCAGACAACTACAACAAACGATACGTTAACTACCAAACAAGACAAAATTAGTTATATTTTTGGGCATAATATTGGCAAAAATATGAATCAACAAGGCATAGAGATCAGTATGGATGCTATGTCTCAAGGAATAAAAGATGGTTTTTCTAATGGTGAATCTAAAATAGCCGTTGAAGAAATGACTAACTTAATGCGTGATTTTAGGAAAGAAATGACTGCTAGAAAATCTGAAAAGAAGAAACTACAATCTGACCAAAACTCTAAAGAAGGCAAAGATTTTTTAGCTGAAAATGCCAAAAAAGAAGGAGTTGTTGTTCTTCCTAGTGGTTTGCAATATAAAGTAATGATATCTGGTACTGGTAATAGCCCTAAAGCTGATGATAAAGTAAAAACCAATTATCGTGGTACTTTGATTAATGGAACTGAATTTGATAGTTCTTATAAACGGAGTAAACCTACTACATTTCCGGTTAATGGCGTTATTGCTGGTTGGACAGAAGCATTACAATTAATGAAAGAAGGTGCAAAATGGCAATTATTTGTTCCTAGTGATTTGGCTTATGGCAAGAGAGGAGCTGGTAATCAAATAGGTCCTGATGCTACTTTGATATTTGAAATTGAATTAATTGAAATAGAAAAACCTGCAAAATAATTTTGTGTAACATTAGTTATTAGACATCTTTCCTAAATAGCAAAATATAGCTAAGTATGATTTTATTACCAATGTAAAATTGACCAAAGCTATACATACGGACTTTATGTAGGATGTAATGAGTTTACGAATTACATCTTGATGCAATTCCCTTCGGTCATTGCATCCTACATTTATTTAACTTTATTTAGGAATTATGTCTATTAAACTTAATATATTTAGTACAAATTTTAGGAGACACAATGAAAAAAATTGTCATTTCAATAATGACTATTATACTATTATTTTCTGGTATTTTAGGAGCTGAAAATAATAAAATCTTGGGAACTGCTACTTTTTCCAAAAATGGTGAAAAAGCAGATTTGACAAAAGAACAACTGAAGGATTGCCTTATATTACAAAAGCAACTAGATAAACAAGCTAAAACAATAAAACAAGCAAATTCTGAGTTGAAATCAGTTAAGGAAGAAATAGAAAAACTTACTACTTATATAAAAGAAAAACGTTCGCAAGCTGATAATCTTAGCAATAAACAGATTGAAGATGTTAATATTATTATTACTAAGCAAAAACAGGATATTGGCCATTATAATAATAAAGTTGATTTTTCAGAAGTAACATTTAATAAGTATCAGATAAATAAAAAATCTTTCAGTAGTAATTGTGCTGATAAATCCTATAATGCCAATGACATGCAAACTGTTATAGCTGAACTTAAGAAAAAATCAAAGCATAATAAATATTCTCTAATGATTAATGTAACTCCTGCTAATTGCAAGATCAGAATTATGAATATTTCTCCTAAATTTAAAAATGGTATTTTATTAAAACCAAACAAGTATGATATCTATATCACTCATTCAGGTTATCATGAATATAGAAAATGGGTTGAGATTAAAGATTCTGATGTAAATATTGATGTTGTTCTACAAAATAAGTAAGTTTAAATATAAAACCAAATGATTGCCCCTACCACAGAAAGGTTTACTATTGCATTGTTTTTTGCAATATTGCTCCATGTAGTTGGAATTAACTCTGGTTTTGTTATGCCTCCTCTACTTAAAGGGGATTCAAATAATACTATGGAAGTTATCATAGTGCAGAAAAGTACTGAGCAAGCACCAGATAAAGCTGATTATTTCGCTCAAGTTAATTATAAAGGTGGTGGTGAAACTGAAAAAGAAAATCGGCCTACTACTCCGACTATTGCTCCATTTCCAGATGCAACTGCAGAAATAGTTTTTACTCCACCACCAGTTCAATCCGCCACTACTCCTAAAAAATATAAAACAGAAATTTTAGCTATAGATAAAGTTTCCCAACATCAAATAGCAATTCAACTAGATATAACTCCTCCAGAAGAACCAGCTGAACAAGGTCAAGATTCTCAAACAGAAAATGATTATATATCAGATAATGAAATATTTATCAATGAATTTGCAATAAAATTTGCTAGTATGCAGGCTGAGTTTGATAAGAAATTTCAAGAATATTCTAAAAGACCACGTCAAGAATTTATTAATTCCAGCACTAAAGAATATAAATACGCTAGTTATATGGACAGTTGGCGTAGAAGAGTAGAAGGTATTGGAACTAAATTTTACCAAGATAATTTTAAAGAACTTAGTGGTTCTGTGGTGTTAAAAGTAGCTCTTAATTCTAATGGCACAGTACATAATATTGAAATTACTACACCGTCTGAACATAATAGATTAGATGCGGCTGCTCTGCAAATTGTCCATCTCGCTTTACCATTTGATCCATTTCCTAAAAATATTAGTAAAGAAGTTGATATATTACATATTACTAGAACTTGGATTTTTAATTATGATGGTTTAATCAGCCGATAAATTAAATATGAGTTCAAACCTTAAAAGTATTATTCAGGTATGAACTCTAATATTTTAGGCTGATGAGGTAGGTGAACTATTTTCTTGTTTAACTTCTTCTTCTCCTTTTTTGAATGCAGAAAGAAAATATTCTTGCATTTTTTCAACGTCGAAATTTAATAACGTTCCACCTGATTCAAAATGTTTGACAAAAACTTGACCAATAGCATAAGTAGATGTACCACCAAAAGAAGACATTGTCATCATTCCAACTGCAGTTCCCCCAATAGGTATTAACTTTGCTAAACTAGCACCTATACCAGCCGCTGCATAAGTAGGAAGAACTCCACCAACTAGACTACTAATAATAGATTTACCAACATTTTTAGAAAACGGAATTTCATAAACTTCGGTAAGACTATGGAGCATTTTAAGTTGAATACCACTTAGAGCAACTATGTCAACAATAGGAATTGGTATTAATCCAGCTCCCATAGATGCGATCATAGATTTTTTTATTATTCCATCTGAACTACTCAATTTATCGTTTTCTATATTATCTTCCATATTTATACCTTGATATTAAAAATATTCTAAGCAGGGAACTAGCAAAAAGTTATTTTTCCCACAACTTAATAGTTTTATCTTCACTTCCAGAGGCTAAAATACCACTTTTATCTGGTTTAAAAGCCACTGATAAAATATGTCCCCAATGACCTTTTAAAGTGTTAATAAGTTTACCAGAAGCTACATTCCATAACTTAATAGTTTTATCTAAACTACCAGAAGCTATAACTTCACCATCTGTACTAAAGTCAAGTGACATTACTGCTGAACGATGACCTTTTAAAACTCGGATTTTTTTACCAGTTTCAACATCCCAAAATCTAATAGTCCGATCTAAACTACCAGAGGCAAGAATTTTACCATTTGGAGTAAACGCTACTGTATTTAACCAGCTGCGATGCCCACGTAAAGTACGGATTTTTTTACCGGTAATTACATCCCATAAAATTATGGTTTTATCCCAGCTAGCAGATGCTAAAATATCGCCTGCTGGATTAAATACAATAAATGGAACATTGCGTCTATGTCCTTTTAGAGTCCGAATTTTCTTGCCAGTTTTAGTATTCCATAAATGAATATTTTTATCCCAACTAGATGAGGCTAAAATCTTTCCATCTGGACTAAAAGCAATTGAAGTCACAGAATTTTCATGAGCTTGAAACATTAGCAATTGTTCACGTTTCTCTATATCCCACAATTTTATAATTTTATCTTCACCACCAGATGCTAATATTTTACCATCAGGACTGAAAGCAATTGCTGTAACCCAAAATTTATGGGCTTTTATGGAATAAAGTTCTTTTCCTTTTTCAACATCCCATAATTTAATAGTTTCATCTTCACTACCAGAGGCAAGAATTTTACCATCAGGACTAAAAGCAATTGAAGTAACATTACGCTTATGCCCTTTTAGAGTATGTAAAATTTTAGTAGGCAGGTTTTCAGTTTTAGGGGTCATTGTTTCATTAGCTAAAACAATTCCACTAAAATAACAGTATCCTAATAAAAGTAAAGAAATAGCAAAATTAATTTGTTTCATATTTAAGATTCCTTATAATAGCATCAATTCGGAAACTTGGTATTTCTGGAATGAGTCCACAAATTCCTTACAAAACTGCTCCCGTATAATTGTAAGTAACTATAAAAAATACTATCTATACCAATATCTTCGTCAATATCAGAATTTACTTAGGTTTCGGGAAATCCGCTATGCTCCATTCCCGAAATAACTATTGGCAAAGTTATTGTATATTTCGTGTATTTTTTTATAATTCAAGAGTTTTTGTTTATAAACGATTTAGAACCAACCTTTAATATTCCAAAGTATACTATGATTTAAGAAAATTTATTAAAAAATTCAATTTATGTCTCATAAAATCTATCTTTAAAACTATATGTTGACATATCCTTGGCTATAATAGTATCAGTTCCCCACTTATCTACTTTAATTAAAAGTCTACCACTTATTATAATATTCGATGCAAAAATTTTATCATCAGAACTTTTTGCTAATGGTTGAGATATACCAGTTAATAAATATTGATTTATATACGCATTGCCTTCAATAATAATGCCATCTACAGCAACTATCTCCCCAGCATTTACTGTTATAATATCACCAACCTTCAATGTATTTATTGGTACTTCAAGCTCAACTCCATCTTTTTTTAGCCATATTGATGTTGGTAATTGACCAAATGCTCTGAAAAAACTTCTTCTTAAGTCTTTACCTAATATTTCAAATTCTGATACAAAAGTTTTGCTTAACCAAGATAACCAATTGAGTAAGGCTGTAGAAAAAAAATATCCGGTTAATAATAACCAAGGAAAAGCTATTGACTCAACAACAGACCAATTTAATTGTTGTTTTTTAATAATAGAATGGTAACTATTTTTCCAAATCGATATTGTGGTGTAGATAATTCCAACTGTGCTAGCAAAGAGTAAAAATGGTAAATAAAAAACACTACCGATTGATGCTAAAAATAATGATAATGATGCAATAGTTAAATTATTCTTAGTTGTCTTGATCTCATTGGAAACAGAAGCCTCAGACCGAATTTTTTCAATAGAGGATTTATTAAGAATAGAATCGGTTTTTATATCTTTATATAATTTTAAACCAGCATAAGCAAGTATACTAGTAGCGGTAAATAATAGAAATGGCATAGTTTAACTCCATAATTTTATATTCTAGTTTCTTTAAAAGAGTAACATTTTTTATTTTAAAGTTCAAACAAATATAAGTTTACAATTCAGCAGGTATAATAGTAATTATATTATATAATTGAGATTATAATAAATAAATTTTCCTAAGCTCTATATCTTTGACAAGGTCATTGTTTATGATATTATAATATCTCTTATCCCAATAGTAATTTATTGATTATCTTAAGTTATTGTTTTTTATGTTTATAAATTTAAGTGATTTTGAATAAAAAAGATTTAAAAAAATTAATTTATGGTTAAAACCATATCAGTTTATAAAATATTATATTAAGAATTATGAGGTTTTAGTAAAACATGAGTTCAGAAAATAATGCTAGTTCAGGTAAAGTTGTACAAATTATTGGTGCAGTAGTTGATGTCGAATTTCCCCGCAATGAAATACCAAAAATTTATGACGCTTTAATAGTAGAAAATGATTTAACATTAGAAGTACAACAGCAATTAGGCGATGGAATAGTTCGTACAATTGCAATGGGTAGCACTGATGGTATGGCTCGTGATTTAACAGTAAAAAATACTGGTAAACCTATTGCTATGCCAGTAGGACAAAAAACTCTAGGTCGTATCATGGATGTGCTGGGTAGACCAATTGATGAAAAAGGCCCTATTGGTGCAGAAGAAACTTGGGCTATTCATCGTAAAGCACCTTCTTTTGAAGAACTTTCTACTAGCAATGATTTATTGGAAACTGGGATTAAGGTAATCGATTTAATTTGTCCATTTGCTAAAGGTGGTAAAGTTGGATTGTTCGGTGGTGCAGGAGTTGGTAAAACAGTTAATATGATGGAGTTGATCCGTAATATTGCTACTGAACATAGTGGTTTCTCAGTATTTGCTGGAGTTGGGGAACGTACTCGTGAAGGTAATGATTTTTACCATGAAATGAAAGACAGTGATGTATTGGATAAAGTATCATTGGTTTATGGACAAATGAATGAGCCTCCAGGTAATCGTTTACGAGTAGCATTGTCCGGTTTAACTATGGCTGAATATTTTCGGGATGAAGGACGGGATGTTCTGTTATTCATTGATAATATTTATCGTTATACTTTAGCTGGAACAGAAGTTTCGGCACTCTTAGGCCGGATGCCTTCTGCAGTAGGTTATCAACCAACTTTAGCTGAAGAAATGGGAGCTTTACAAGAACGAATTACTTCCACTAAAACTGGTTCAATTACTTCAATTCAAGCTGTATATGTACCAGCCGATGATTTAACCGATCCATCCCCAGCTACTACATTTGCTCATTTGGATGCTACTGTAGTTTTATCACGTCAAGTAGCAGAATTAGGTATTTATCCAGCAGTAGATCCATTAGATTCTACTAGTCGTCAGCTTGATCCGTTGGTAGTTGGACAGGAACATTATGAAGTTGCTCGTGCAGTACAGGGAACTTTACAACGTTACAAAGAACTGAAAGATATTATTGCTATTTTGGGTATGGAAGAGTTATCTGAAGAAGATAAGTTAACTGTATCTCGTGCTCGTAAAATTCAGAAATTCCTATCCCAACCTTTCTTTGTGGCTGAAGTATTCACTGGGTCTACTGGTAAATATGTACCTATTCGTGAAACTATTTCTGGTTTTAAAGGTATTATTGAAGGTAAATATGACAATATTCCAGAACAAGCGTTTTATATGGCTGGTAACATAGAAGAAGTTTTAAAAAGAGCTAAGTAGGAGTTATAAAATATGACAACTGTTCATGTTGATATAGTTAGTGCAGAAGCAGAGATATTTTCTGGTTTAGCTGAGATGATCATTGCTCCTGCCATAGAGGGTGAAGTGGGTATATTACCTCTTCATGCTCAATATATTACTAAGTTAACTGAAGGTGTAATTCGGCTTAAGCTTAGTGATAATAAAGAGGAATCATTCTATATTTCTGGTGGTATGTTAGAAGTACAACCATATAAAGTCACTGTATTGTCCGATACTGCTCTTAGAGCTCATGATCTTGATGAAGAAGCAGCATTGGAAGTTAAAATGAATGCAGAAAAATTATTATCAGATAAACAAGCATCATTTGAGTTTGCTAAAGCTCAAGCGGAGTTAGCTGAAGCAATGTTACAATTAAGAGCGATTGCTAAATTACGGAAAATTAAGAAGTAATAATTGATCGAGTAGCCCTTGGGAATTTATCCCAAAGGCTCTCACAGAACTGGATTTTAAACTCTCACCTATCTCCATTTAATCTTAAAAAATTACCAAGTACTTTTGGGTTTATTTTGAAAAGATATAAAAAATTCCTAATTTATTGTTCCAATTGTACTCAGTTCAGCAATACATGGACTGATGACATTATTCAATAATTTTTTCTCGTTCCCAACGGTTTCGTTGGGAATGCATTCATGACGCACCAGCGTCAAGCATAGGTTAGAGACGACGCTGGTGCGTGGAAACCAGAACATGGCTAATTCGCATCTATTTAAAGTAGCTACCCTCGTGAATTCAAAGATATAGCCATATTTAGGAAGAACATATTTCCTTCAATCAAATACTCCAAGTCCGTTCGTTCGTAATTTATATGCAAATAGAAAATCAAAAAATAGTTAAATCCAGACGTGATTATAATACTTGGGTCGCAAATGAAACTTTAGAAGATTATTCCTTACGTTATACACCTAAATCATTTAGAAAATGGTCGGAATATATAATTGTCAGCACTGCACTTGGCGGGATCTCTTTTTTAGCTTTAGAAGCTATTGGTGGAGCTATTGCAATAAACTATGGCTTTTCCAATGCTTTTTGGGCAATCATTACCGTTTCAATAATTATCTTTCTTACCAGTTTACCTATCAGCTATTACGCTGCTAAATACAATATCGATATGGATTTGCTCACTCGTGGGGCTGGATTTGGCTATATCGGTTCAACTATTACTTCATTAATCTACGCCTCTTTTACCTTTATTTTCTTTGCTTTAGAAGCCGCAATTATGGCCCAAGCACTGGAATTATATTTTGGTTTGCCATTGTCTTGGGGATATTTACTATGCTCAATAATTGTTATTCCCATAGTGTTTTATGGCGTAACTTTAATTAACAAATTGCAACTATGGACTCAGCCGTTATGGATAACTCTTATGGTTATTCCTTATCTGTTTGTTGTATATAAAGACCCAGAAAGTATATCGCAATGGTTTGAATTTGCTGGTAATTCTCCAAGTGGTGCTAATTTTGACCCAATATTATTTGGGATTGCTGCAACTGTAGTATTTTCTTTAGTAGTACAAATTGGGGAACAGGTAGATTATTTACGTTTTTTGCCAAATAAGACGAAAGATAATAATTTTAAATGGTGGTTTGCAGTTATAGCCGCTGGGCCGGGTTGGATTGTTATTGGTTGTGCCAAAATGCTAGGCGGAGCTTTCTTGGCCTTTTTAGCTTTAAAACATGGTCTTAGTATTGCTGAAGCTCATGAACCAATTTATATGTACATAGTTGGTTTTCAGCATGTTTTCTCATATCCAACTGTAGTTTTAACCGTTGCTACCATCTTTGTTATTGTTTCACAAATTAAAATCAACGTAACCAATGCATATGCTGGTTCATTAGCTTGGTCAAATTTCTTTTCCAGAATTACCCATAGTCATCCAGGTCGTGTTGTTTGGCTAGTGTTTAATGTAGCAATTGCGTTATTATTGATGGAACTTGGAGTTTTCCAAACTTTAGCCAAAGTATTAGGCTTATATTCTAACGTTGCTATCGCATGGGTTGGTGCTTTAGTTGCTGATTTAGTTATTAAT
Source organism: Thioploca sp. (assembly GCA_030627235.1). GTDB lineage: Bacteria > Pseudomonadota > Gammaproteobacteria > Beggiatoales > Beggiatoaceae > DRQV01. The sequence goes on along the minus strand of DAOUSL010000067.1, from coordinate 9,292 downwards.
AAACCATTAGGCCTAAGCCCATCTTATATCGAATTCAAACGAGCCTATTTATACAATATCAACCCAGTTGGTTTCGGGGCAACTCTTATTGCTTCAATCGTCTCAATAACCGCATTTTTAGGTATTTTTGGAATAGAAGCAGAGGCTTATTCAGCATTTATTGCTCTTGGTTTAGCTTTTATTTTATCACCAATAATTGCCATTATAACTGGTGGAAAATATTACATAGCTCGAGAAAATACTGCTTTTGCTAATGTCGAAAAGGAAATTGCTTGTGATATTTGTACCCATGAATATGAGCCAGAAGATATGGCTTTTTGTCCTATATACGATGGCCCAATCTGTTCTCTTTGTTGCTCTTTAGATGCACGTTGTGGAGATGCTTGTAAGGACTCATCTAAATTTTATCTAATAATCAGCCAAAAGCTGGCTCCACATATAAAACCAATCCTTGGCAAATTTTTTCTTATCTTTTCATTTCTAGCTGGATTAATTGGCACTTTATTTTTAGCGGCTAATTACCAACAGTCTTGGGGTTTAATGGAATTATATGTGGTTTTATTATTTTTAATTAGCATCATAAGTTGGTGGAGTGTATTGGCACAGGAAAACCGCAACTTGGTCGAAAATGAATTAACAGAAGCAAATCAAAAAATTACTAATAATTATCATGAATTAGAAAAAGTACAACAACAGTTGATTGCTTCAGAAGAAAAAATTCAACAGCATTTGATTGATTCAGAAAAAATGGCAACATTAGGACAACTTATTGCTGGTATTGCTCATGAAATAAATACGCCATTAGGAGCAATCCGTTCTTCTGCTGAAACTCTTAATTACTACCTTAAAGAAACTTTGCTGCAATTCCCCAAACTGTTGGAAATGTTGACTAAGGAACAACAGGAAGTATTTTTCACTTTACTTGAAAATTCCTCGCAAGAAGTTTTAACGTTTAAGGAAAAAAGAGTAGCAAAAAAATCTTTAAAAACTGAATTACGCCAATATAAAATAAATGACTCAAGTTCATTGGCTGATATTTTTATTAGCTTAGGTATTTATAAGGACATAGATATCTATACAATATTGTTAAAAGATCCTAATAATAAATTTATTTTTGATATTGCTTATAATTTATCCGCTTTAAATATCAGCACAGAAAATATTACTACAGCAGTTGAACGAGCATCAAAAGTAATTTTTGCTCTTAAAACTTTTGCCAGATATGATCACAGTGGTGAAAAAACCCTTACAAATTTATCAGAAGGTATAGAAGCAGTACTTACTTTATACCACAATCAAATTAAGCAAGGTGTTGAACTTATAAAAGAATATGTTGATTTAAAACCTATCAAATGTTATCCTGATGAACTTAATCAAGTATGGACTAACATTTTACATAATGCCTTACAAGCTATGGATCATAAAGGTGTTATTAGAATTTCTATTTCACAGCAAAACAATTATGCTATTGTCGCCATAACCGACAATGGACAGGGAATCCCAGATGAATTAAAGGCAAAAATATTTACGCCTTTTTTTACGACAAAATCTGCTGGCGAAGGGAGTGGTTTAGGACTAGATATTGTCAAAAAAATCATTGATAAACATGATGGTAAAATTGAAGTTGATAGCAAAGTTGGCAAAGGAACGACTTTCTCAATTTGGTTACCTATGCAACAGGATGATTCTTAATATACTTTACACAGTTTTTTAGACCTGACAGGTTTTGAAAACCTGGTCTGATATTGATCTATTTTCGAAATAACACAAATTATTACAGTTTAAAGTATAAGTTTAACAAATAACAAAAGGGAAAATATATAAATATGTTAATAGGAAAATATGAATAAACAAACGATTTTATGTGTCGATGACGAAGAAATAATACTGAATAGTTTGGCAATCCAACTAAAAAGGCAATTTGGCGATAAATATGCTTATGAGTTTGCTGAAAATGGTGAAGATGCTTTAGAAATTATTGAAGAACTTTATGAAGAAGATATTACTATTTTAGTTATTGTTTCGGACTGGTTGATGCCGGGATTGAAAGGGGACGAATTTTTGATTAAAGTCCACCAAAAGTTTCCTGATATTGTTAAAATATTACTTACCGGACAAGCTGACGAGCAAGCAGTGGAACGTGCCAAAAAACAAGCTAATTTACATAAATGTATTCATAAGCCTTGGAAAACTGAGGAATTAATAGATTCAATTAAATCTGGAATAGCCTATTAATCAACTTTCAAAATAGCTAAGTAAAACTTGACAATTTTTTGAAACAAATTTAATTCTCACTCCTAAATTCTATTAATTATAATGAATAAATTAGTTATTATTTGTACTGACGATGAACCTTCCATATTAAGCAGTTTAAACTTAGAAATAAATAAAAATTTTGCTGATACTTGTACAATTGAATTAGTCGAAAATGCAGAAGAAACACTTGAAATATGTGAAGAATTGTCAGAGGATGGAGATGAAATTGCTTTGGTTATATCTGATTACATTATGCCAGAAATGAAAGGTGATGAACTATTAAAACGTATTCATTTGTTGTTACCAAAAACTATTAAAGTAATGCTAACCGGACAGGCTGATATTGAAGCAGTAGGTAATGCGGTTAAACATGCCAATTTATATCGTTATATATCTAAACCCTGGCAACCAGATGATTTAAAATTAACGATTAAAGAAGCACTTAATTCTTACTTGCAAGATAAAAAAATTACAAAATATACTCATAAACTTGAAAAAACTAATCAAATGTTAGTTAAACATAATGAATTTTTAGGTATGGCTGTCCATGATTTAAAAAATCCTTTAGCTAGCATTCAAGGTTATGCCGAAATGATCGTTGAAGATTATGATGACATGCCGAAATTAGAAGTTATTGAAGTTAATAATTTGATTATTAATAATTCCAAAAAAATGTTTAAATTAGTTAAGAATTTATTGGATATAAACCAAATTGAATCAGATAAATTCAACTTTAAACTAAGTAAAACTGATATTTTACCGATAGTTAAGATAATGATGGAAAACTATAACGCACGTGCCAAACTCAAAAATATTAGTTTACAACTCCATCAACAAAATAATCAATATAATGCTTTCATAGATAACAATATCGTTTATCAAATTTTGGATAATCTTATCTCAAATGCCATAAAATATTCTCCTTATGACAAAAATATTAATATATACATGCAACAATCAGAAAAAATGGTAAATTGTAAAATTCAAGATGAAGGAGAAGGATTAAGCACAGAAGATCAACAAAAACTATTTGGTAAATTCGCTCGTTTAACTCCCCAACCAACTGCTAAAGAACATTCAACTGGTTTAGGATTATTCATTGTAAAAAAATTAATAGAAGCGATGAATGGTAATGTTTGGTGCGAAAGTGAATTAGGTAAAGGAAGTAGTTTTTATGTGGAATTTCCTGTTTTTTTAGAGGAAGTAGGTTAGTAATGGAAGCATCTTTATTTAGGAATAATGTCTAATAATCTGTAAGATATAGCAATTCTTAATTAAATATCAATTACTTATCTTACTATAGCTTATCCAATCGGGAAATGCTATAATCTTGTTTAAACATTTTTGATCACACACATATATCAATCAACATGTAATTAACGTTTATTTTGAATAAGTTAATCTTTATAAACAATTACTTCCTTTATCCTATATAAAGCTTGCATATAATCTATTTAGCAAGTTACTTTATTATGCTTATTTTAATATTATTAATTATATCATTTCCTGTATTTGCAGCTCCTCAATTGACTGCAATAGTTGATAGCAACCAAGTAATGTTAGGAGATATTTTTACTCTTACTTTAGAATTATCTGATGCTAATGCACTTGGTGAACCAGAACTTGGTAGATTAGAGAATAAATTTATTATTCATAGTCAACAACAATCTCGTTCAACTCAAATAATAAACGGTAACTCCTCTAGCCAAATAATATGGCAATATTATCTTGAGGCACAAACAACCGGAACTTCACTAATCCCAGCATTAAAGCTAGAAACTAGTGTTGGTTATCTACAAACTAATCCCATAAAGATGAAAATAACATCTGATCAGATTAAACGTAAGGATAACATTAGATTAGAAGCTACAGTCTCTAATTCCAATCCATATTTACATCAACCAATTATTTATACATTACGTTTATATTATAAAGGTGAATTACGTGATTTAGAAGCAATTCCACCTAGCAATGATGTAATAATGGAACAGTTACAAAATAAAATAATTCCACAACGTAAAATAGTTAATGGGCAACAAGTTATAGTTGCACAAATAAAATATTTATTAACTCCTTTACGCAGTGGTAAGCTGAAATTAGATTCTGGAAAAATGAAGGGTTTAAAACAAGCTAATCGTAATAATAATTACCGTCCAGTGGTAATTAGTAGTATTCCTATCACTTTAGAAGTAAAAGCTCCTCCAACTTCTCAGCCTTGGTTGCCATTAGAGAACTTAACATTAACTTATAATTGGGAAAGTGATATTAGTAAACCGGTTATAGCTGGTACACCTCTTGTATTAAGTTTGAAATTAATTGCTGAAGGTATGGGCGGTCAAGCATTGCCTAAATTGGAAGATTTGATTAGAAATACAGCTGATTTTAAAGTACGGAGTCCTAAACCAGAGGTTGAACGCACTTTCTTATCGGATAGAAAAATTCCAGCTAGTACAATTATTAACAACTTTAGTATTATTCCGACTAATATTGGAAACTTAGAATTACCTACTATTCGTATACCTTGGTGGGATTTACCTAATCAAAAACTGGCTTGGACAGAATTACCAGCTCAAACTATTAAAGTTATAGCTAATGTAAACAATATAATAACTAATAAAGTTCCAGCTCAAATAATTCAACAGCATATTATCGTCCAACAATTATCATTTAGTAATACTCAATATGTATGTTTAATTTTGTCAATATTTGCATTATTAACAGCTCTTTGGCAATCTTGGTATAGTCGTCATAATATTGTTATATCGAAAACTAAACAACATAAGCAACATATGAGTAATAATATTTTTAAGAGACGTTTAGAAAAAACTGAAGAACTTGTGGAAATTAAAACCTTAATCCAAGAATATTCTTATTTACGTTGGCAAATTCCGAAGAATAGTTCTTTACAAACTATTGCTAAACAATTACCCACAACTAATCAGTTTACCGAGTTATTTAATGAGTTAAGTGCTGCAATCTATGGTAAACAAGAATTTAATTTATCGGATTGGAAACAACGTTGTATTAATTTAATTTTACAAATAAAAGTAGAAAAAGATAACCAATGTGAAGAAATCGTATTTAAACCATTGAATCCAATCTAATGGGAAATATTAAATATCGTTTCAAAATTTTATTGAGGAATTAATTGTTTTCCAAGATAAAATTTAGAAATAATTAGCTAGTTATTTTATCTGAAATACCAAAATTTTAAGTATTTTTTATGTCAAATTTAAGTTATTACTTGATAAAGATAAACTTTAAGATGTAAAATAGACATATTTCCTAAATAACGAAAGTAATATAGCTAAGTATGATTGTATTTAGGTTTTGGGAAATTCGCTATGCTCCATTCCCGAAACAATCATTGGTGAAGGTATTGTAATCAAGCACATAGTTTAATTGTTATCTGCTAAGTTAAAACAATTTCGAGTGTTATTCGTTCATGCTAGTTGAGATCATCATCAAACTACAGAAGATGAATTTTATGATTTAGGCAATGAAGTCTAAATATATGGTAATATAAAAAATTACATTAGAGGATTTATTATGGCTACAGAGTTAGAATTGCGTTTGGAAGGTGAGGATGCCAATGAGGATTCTTTGGAGGATTTAATAGATTGGTTGGAACGAGCTAACATTGATGGGCTGGAAGGAATCAAAAGAAAGGAATTGCCGCCAACTAAAGGCGATATGGGGTTTTTTACTGACCCAAATACGATAATGACTATGATTTCAACTGGTATTGCGGTTGTACAAGTGATGGCGGCTATTTTACAATGGCAGAAAAATAAAAAAGTTACAGTAACTCCAAAAATAACTGATTCAGATAAAGAAATGGTAGAACTTAATAGTCAAATTCAAGTTATATTAGATAAAATGAAATTCCATAAATAATGTTTCAACTTAAGCCAGAAGATACTAGAGTTATTTTGATTGGGGCTAGTGTATTTGAAGATGAAGAATTACCTTCGCTCCCAGCTATTAAAGATAATAACGTTAAATTGCGAACGTTGTTGCATGAGGTCGTGGGTATTGGTAAGGATAATATTCATATTTTGGAGGATAGAGATTATGCTAATCAAATAACTGCGGAAATTAGCAAAACTGCTGCGAAAGGTTTGGATATTATTTATTACGCTGGGCATGGTTTACCACATTTGAAACAGCTTTATTTGGCGACTAAAAAGACGGAACATGCTGATCCAGAAAGTAGTGGGGCTTTATTAGCTAATAGTTTGTTGCGGATAGTTATCAATAAGAGCAAAGCTAAACGAATAATTTTTATTTTGGATTGTTGTTTTAGTGGTTTTGCAAGGGAAAATGTTGATACTAAAGGTAAAGATATTTTTCTAATAACGGCTACTTCTTCGGTGGAAACTGCTAAAAGTGAAGCTCCAGAAAATTATAATTATACGGCTTTTACTTTTGAGTTATTGGAGATTTTGGAACATGGTATTGATGGAGTTGGAGGAATATTAACGCTTGATAATATTTTTAGTCATTTAAAGAAGCAATTAGAAAATAAAAAATTACTGATTCCTCGGATAACTTCTTATGGGCAACCAGATGAATTAAGGATTTGTAAGAATAAAGCTTATAAAACTGCTCCGATTTTTTCGATTAAACCTTTTTCTATTAAAGACGTGCCGCAACATGCTTTGATAATAGGTAATGCTGATTATGCACATGCAAAGTTGAACAATCCTACCAAGGATGCAACGGATATGGCTAACAGCCTGCAAATGATGGGATTTAATGTAGATTTAGCATTAGATTTAAATCAGGTAAAAATGGGTAAGGCTATTCGTGATTTTGTAACTAATTTATCTCAGAAACCGGGGTTGGGTTTGTTCTATTTTGCTGGACATGGTTATCAGGTTGATGGTGAGAATTATTTGCTGCCAATAGATAATGACAAAATTGCAGATAAACATGATTTACAAGCTTATGCAATTAATGTCAATTTGCAAATTATTGAAAGAATGGAACATAATCATCTGAATTTAATTATTTTGGATGCTTGTCGTAATAATCCTTTTCGTGGGGTAATGCGTGGTCATAATAGGGGTTTAGCATATGTTAATCCACCACTGGGTTCTGCTATAGCATTTGCTACTGCACCCGGCAAGACTGCTGCTGATACAAGTAAAGGTGGCCGCAATGGTTTGTTTACTAAGCATTTACTTACTGGATTAAAATATGCCGAGCAACATAATCAGCGGCTAGATGATATGTTTATGTCGGTTAATAAGAATGTTTTTAATGAAAGTAATGGGGAGCAAATATCATGGTGTGTTCATAATTTAAGAGAACCAGTTCATTTTGGGAAAATTCAAGTTGAACTTAAGCAACAGATTGTGGAAGTTAAACCTGACAGGTTTCCAAAACCTGTCAGGTTTGAAACATCAACTGGCGAAGAATTTAGTTTTGAAGTGGTAACGGTAGATAAGACTGGTAAAATAATTACCCGTGAACAACATGTAGCAATTCAAATAATTGAAAATGTAAATAATATTAATTTAGCAATGGTTTATATCCCGGCTGGGGAATTTATGATGGGTTCTGACGAATACAAGAGAGAACAACCAATTCACCAAGTTACCATTAACCAACCATTTTACCTGAGCAAATATCCAATCACTCAGGCTCAATGGACAGCCATTATGGGCAACAATCCTTCAAATTTTAAAGGTGAAAAAAGACCAGTTGAGAGTGTTTCTTGGAATGATGCGGTAAAATTTTGTGAAAAACTGTCTAATTTAACTAAGCAAACTTATCGTTTACCTTCGGAAGCAGAATGGGAATATGCTTGTAGGGCTGGTACAACTACACCATTTTACTTTGGAGAAACTATAACTACTGATTTGGCTAATTATGATGGCAATTCTACTTATGGTTCTGGACCTAAAGGCAAATATCGTGGGGAAACTACTGAAGTAGGGATTTTTCCACCCAATGCGTTTGGTTTATATGATATGCACGGCAATGTCTATGAATGGTGTGCTGATAATTGGCATGATAATTATGAAAATGCTCCAACTGACAGCAGTGTATGGAAAAACACTAATAAAAATAGGGTGCTGCGTGGTGGTTCGTGGTACTACTTCCCTGTCAATACTCGTGCCGCTTTCCGTAATTGGTACGGCAACCCTAACTACGATACCGGATTTCGTGTTGTTTGTGTGTAGTTGTGCGGACTTAATTAGCTCTTTTGCTTTTTTCCCTTTTTTGTATACTGCTTTTGGTTTTTGAACATGATTTAACGGATTTAAGGATAAAACCTGATTAAACCTTTAAAACCTTTTTTATAGATTGAGGTTTTTGATTTAATCGTGTTTAATCCTTTAATCCTGTATAATCTTGTTTAAACATTTAAAAATGTGATCAAAAGGTAACTCAAAAATGACAGATGAACGAAAAATCTTAAATTATTATCATTCTACCAACGAACTTTTCAATAAGTTAGAATTGTAATGTTAAAACTTACTATCTCAAAAAAAGCCCAAACCATCTTCATCAACATAAATAACGAAATAGGCTTAGAACTCGTGCAAGCGGAGTTAGAACAAATAAAGTAGAAATCCACCACAAACAATAACCATATAACAAAACCAATAATTTTCCATTCATCCAACAAATATATAATTTTGGGTGTTTAATGGTGGATTTATGCTTCGCTCCTATCCACCCTACAATACCCAAACCATCTTCACCAATACAACTACTCTCAATTAAAAAAGCTAGATAACCCTTCAACAAGATTTATTCTGCATCCAGCCAAATATCAAGGTCTTAATAAAACTAGAACCTGTTATTTTTCGCTTTCGCTTTATAAATCCTGTTTTCTTCGCAAGTTCGTCTGTTTCTTTACTAAAAATTGATTGTATTACTTGAGCAACTTCATGATATATTGGCATTGGATTTTTCTATTTATTAATTTCTATTTCTAAATATTATCTATTTCAATCCAATATACCAAATTATTACTTAAGTTGATGCCTATGCGGTGAAACATAGTGTAACCGACTATTAT
>DAOUSL010000005.1 GCA_030627235.1 Thioploca sp. | reverse complement strand
TTGGAGCAATTTGGGTAGGGATTCTTTTATTCATCATTATTATAAATGTTTTTCTTAATATAATTTATCTTGGCATTACATCTATAACACTACCATATTTTGGTACAGATACACGTTAGCCAGTTCAATGGGAAATGATGAATATTGCTGTTAATTTGGAAATTATGACAATTTTGGGAGAAGGAGCGTTAATTATTAAGTTTAATTAGGAGTGCAAAATGTTTTTGTAGGGCTGGTGTAACGCAATGAAGTTTATCATTACGATAAATGTTTTGTTTTTTCAGGTGTTATATCATCTCCTCAACTCGCCATTATAGGCGTTGCGTAACGTAGTGGAGCAGCGCCTATAACATCTTGCTTGAGCCGCTGAAAATAGGCCTTCAAAATTTAGTTGGAACTATTTTTAACGAGGCTTAATACTGCCCATATCTAAATCAAAAATAAAAATATCTACCTGTTGATTTAACATAATATCATAAACAGTTGTACCACCAAACGCATCTGGTACAGATACACAAGGTAAATAACCTTTCATTAAGTAAAGTGTCCGTTTCAACAATTACCCAACTACAGCAACTTGGAAAAGCGTAGCAAGGTTTTACCAAATCATAATTTATCAATCAAACATATTCGGCTCACGAGTTAACCATTGTATTTTGGTCTTGAATATAAAGTCAACACAATTTAACAGATTGTTAAATCCAATTATCACATTTAACAAATGGTAAAAAAATATGTAAAATCTTTTTCATAATCATTAGAAATTATAAACCAACATTACTATAATTAAAGATTAAAGTATGTCTAATGCAACATGCTAAAAAATGGTTAAAATAAGTCTGGTAATATAAGCAACGATAAAATGAATTACCCATCTTACCTGACTTAAAAGATAGAATCGGAACACTTATTGGTAAATTATTAGTAGTATTATCAAAATAATGTTAAGATTTATTCAATACCAAATCAATTAAACCTAGCAGCTTATGGACGATTTCTCTAAATTATTAATTAACAGCGATATAACTAATTTTGCATATGGTGAATGGCTAGTATACTACCAAGAACATTTTTGGTTTAGTATCCATATGTTTCTATTTGTTATAGTTTTAACCACATTTTTTTATTCATTTTTTATCTCTGGTACTTGGCAGAAAATTAGAACTTACAAACATCCTCAGCCATTTGTAATAGAATTAACTATCAATAAAATTACCAAACGTTATCATTTTTTTGCTGAAATATTTTTATTAGTTGGTCTAGCTGGAGCGGCTCTATCAGTACAAAGTGCTATTACTCCAGATTTTTTTACTACTGTTACTAATCATGAATTAGGAGCTAAAAATCAAGAATATATGGCTCATGCAATTAAAAGTGGATTAGCTTTCAGCGCTGCTGGAATTTTATTTGCAATTTTTTGTTATATATTAAGAGGCATTGAACTTATATTCTATAGAGGCCTTTGGTTACGAGAAAAACAGCTAGAACAAAATGAATTAAATGGCTCAATTCGAGACATTTCTAATTTATATTCTCTATTACAAAACTTCTTGAATAAAGATGAGGAAAATATCATAACTTTATCTATGGTATTGGATGAATTGAAAAATTCCAACCAAAACTCGTTAGAAAAATTATTATCTCATTCAGAACAAAATATTCAAGGTGCATTAGAAATAATCAAAAGTTCTCAAACTACCTTTCAAGAACAGTTACAGAAAACTAGTGAATTACAAAATAAATTTATTGCTGGTGGTGATAGTATTGCTGCTCGAATGGAAAAATTAAATTCTGATATTAAAAATATTCACCATCCTTTTTTGAATAGCTTGGTATCTATAAGTAACGATTTGAAAGAATCACAAGAAGCATTTAAACATGATTTAATTGAACAGGTTCAAGCTCTTATTAATACTCATGGAATTTATCTAGACCATAACACTGAAAATGCTAAAGTAATTTTAGATCGTAATTTAGAAAAAACTGCGGCAATTTTAATTAGTTCATGGGAGCAAGAAGTTAAGCAAATTTATGATAAATTACGAGTTGAATTTATGCAAGTTTGTGAATTAAAATCAAATATAGATGAACAAGTTCAACTTGTTGTTAATGATTTACATGCTGGTGTAGCAAAGATTAATGAGCAAGTTTGTGAAACAGAAAAACTGAAAACTATTATTATTTGTGATTTCTTGAAAGATATTGGTGAAAATTCTAGAGATTTAGCTACAGCTTTTGATGAATATACTGATCAGACTACTAGAGTTACGGAAATTAATAAAATTAATGTTAAGTTAGTTAAAGATGTGATGGATCAAAGTGGTTTAATCATCAAAAAAAGCTTATTTGAAAAATTGTTGGATAAAACTAAAAGGAACTAAAATGTTCAATGATGATACTGAAAGCAATGTTTCTTGGATAGGTTTTTCTGACCTGTTTTTCCATTTATTTATTTTCTTTTTTATAGCCTTCATAGTAGTGAAAATTTCTGCTACAGAATCGGTTATAAACAATAATTTATACACTGCTCAATTAGAACAAGAATATAATCAAGAAATAGCTTATTTAAACTCTCAAATCAAAATATTGGAAGCAAAATTAGCATCTTGTATAGAAAAAACTGCTATCTGTGAATTCAGTACCCAAGAAATGAGTGATGATAAAACTGAATTACAGTTACAAGTTAAGATATTAGAAACTAAGCTAAAAAGTTGTAAGTTAGATTTACAAGAATGCCAAATTTCATTGAACGCATATGAAGAAGATAATAAAAAATTAAAATATAAACTAAAAAACTATAAGAACTTAGTGAAATATGAAGGTTTCGGCCCAGATACTTCCAAAGTTGAGATGAGTAAAGATGAATTATTTAAACAAATTGCCAGTAATTATAACTTTATTGCTACTGATAGTGAACATTGTATTCCAATTTTACAAGATGATAGTATTTGTGTAGAAGATACTACTTTGCAAGAACAGAAAATTAGCTTTGGCAGCAGTGTGTTATTTACTTCTGGGAAAGCTAAATTAAAAGTTCGAGGCCGAGATATATTAACTACTGTGGGCAATGTAATTAAAACTAAATTACCAGCAATTCAAGAAATTCAAATTCAAGGTCATGCTGATATAACCGCACCGAAACAATATGATATCGATTCGCAACAAAGTCAAGAATATAATCTAAAAATAGCTTCTGAACGAGCATTGGAAGTATTTTTATTTTTAAAAGAACAGCTTGAGATTAATCCAGCTAAAATTTTGATGTCTGCCACCTCATTTGGTAGCTATAAACCTGTCAGCAGGACTGCCGAAGATAATTATACTTGGGAAAGAATTAGATTGGAAAATGATGATAAAGATAAAAAACAGCTTAATCGTAGGATAGAAATTGTTTTGACTTATCGTCGCTAAATTCCTAGATATTATTGTCTTGTAATACATTAATTTCAGCATCCACATTTATAAATATATAAAAATGAACCAACAAGACTGGCTATCTATTGATAAAAAACATATTTGGCATCCGTACTCATCAATGCACAATCCTATACCAGTATATCCAGTTGTGGCTGCTGAAGGTGTGTATCTGGAATTAGAAGATGGTAGTAAATTGATAGATGGCATGGCATCGTGGTGGTCTGTTATTCACGGTTATAATCATCCTCAATTAAATGCTGCTATAAATTCTCAATTGGATAAAATGGCTCATGTCATGTTTGGTGGTTTAACTCATCGGCCAGCTGTAGAATTAGCAGAATTATTAATAAAAATTACCCCAGAATCATTGGAACAAGTTTTTTTTTGTGATTCCGGTTCAGTAGCAGTAGAAGTAGCTATTAAAATGGCTATTCAATATTGGTATGCTTCTGGACAATCAGAAAAACAAAAATTATTGACAATTCGTTCTGGTTATCATGGTGATACTTTTGGAGCAATGGCAGTTTGTGATCCAATTAGTGGTATGCATAATATTTTTTCTCATATATTACCATCCCATTATTTTGCTGAAGCTCCAACTTGTAAACACGATGCAGCTTGGGATCAAAAAGATATAATTAGTTTCAAAACATTACTAGAACAACATCATAATGAAATTGCAGCAGTAATATTAGAACCATTATTGCAAGGTGCTGGTGGGATGCGAATTTACTGTCCAGAATATTTGCGACAAGTTAGAAAGTTATGCGATGAATATAAAGTTTTATTAATTTTAGATGAAATTGCTACTGGATTTGGACGTACTGGAACTTTATTTGCCTGTGAGCAAGCTGATATAATTCCTGATATTTTATGTTTAGGCAAAGCTTTGACTGGTGGTTATATGAGCTTGGCAGTAACTCTGACAAATAGTAAAATAAGTGATACTATTTCAAGTAATCCACCAGAAGTTTTTATGCACGGCCCTACTTTTATGGCTAATCCATTAGCTTGTTCCGTAGCTGTAGCAAGTATTAAGCTTTTATTAGAAAGTCCTTGGCAACAACGGATTGCTCAGATTGAAAAACAATTATCTAATGTATTAATACCATGTTCCACTTTACCACAAGTGGCTGATATACGAGTTTTAGGTGCAGTTGGGATTGTGGAACTTAAAAAACCGATAAATATTGAACAAGTCCAACAAAAATTTGTTAAACTTGGAGTTTGGATACGTCCATTTCGAAATCTTATTTATATAATGCCACCATATATTATTACTCCAGCAGAACTTACTCAGGTAACTGATGCTATAATTGAAGTGGTTAATACTCTTTAATTTTAATTATTTTTTAAATAAATTATGTCTGATTCTCATTATAGTTATCATATATTTTTCTGTACTAATCAACGATCTGAAGGAAATTGTTGTCAAAATTATCAAGCTCAGGAAATGCGTGATTATTTGAAACAACGTACTAAAGAACTAGGGATTATTGGCAAGGGTAAAGTACGAGCCAATACTGCTGGTTGTATGGATCGTTGTCAATATGGGCCAATTATGGTGATTTATCCAGAAGAAACCTGGTATACTTTCCAAAATAAATCTGATATTGATGAAATCATCACGGAACATCTACAAAATGGTAATTTAGTAGAACGATTATTGATTTTATAAGGCTGTAGGTTAAATACTATTTACTGATATTATTAAATAGGGTAATTCTACATAATTGATTCAGTTAATTAAGAAAAGATTTGGTGGAATCAAAAGAATGTATCTTGAGATTCCAACCAAAATATTAGAGTTAAAAATTTGCTAAATCAGCCATTCTGTTAATTGATACAAATTCCAGTTTGGTTGTTTTATCAGATTGTAGTTCATTAGGATCAATCCAATCTTTAGGTGGTTCAGGTTCTTTACCAGTCATCAAACTCTCTATTTGTTTACTATCAAGTGTTTCATATTTAAGTAATGCTTCAGACATTGTATGTAAAATATCTATATTCTCTTTCAGCAATAATTCAGCACGAGCATAGTTGATATCAATAATATTTCGGATTTCTTCATCAATAATGTAAGCTGTTTCATCAGACAATACTTTATGTTTAGTTACACTACGACCTAAAAATACTTCATTATTATCTTCACCATAAGACAATGGCCCTAACCGTTCTGATAAACCCCACTTAGTTACCATATCATGAGCAATTTCAGTAGCATATTTAATATCCTGACTAGCTCCATTAGTAACTGAATCTGTGCCAAAAATTAACTCTTCTGCAATCCTACCGCCAAATAAAGTTGAAATCTTACTGTCTAAAATTTGTTTACTATAGCTAAGTCTATCAGTTTCTGGCAGAAACATAGTTACTCCTAAAGCTCTACCTCTAGGAATAATGCTTACTTTATATACTGGGTCGTGTCCAGGAACTAAACGACTTACAACAGCGTGACCAGCCTCATGATAAGCGGTAAGTTTTTTCTCTTTTTCCGTCATTATCATTGTCCTACGCTCAGTTCCCATCATAATTTTGTCTTTAGCCAGCTCAAATTCTTCCATATCTACCATTTTTTTATTATGGCGAGCTGAAAACAAGGCAGCTTCATTAACTAAATTAGCTAAATCAGCTCCAGAAAATCCAGGAGTACCACGAGCTATTACACCCAATTGTATATTATCAGCCGCTGGAACTTTCTGCATATGAATTTTTAAAATTTGCTCTCTGCCTCTAATATCTGGCAATGGTACTACCACCTGTCGATCAAAACGACCTGGACGTAGTAAAGCTGGGTCTAATACATCTGGACGATTAGTAGCAGCAATTACAATGACTCCTTCATTACCTTCAAAGCCATCCATTTCCACTAATAATTGGTTTAAAGTCTGTTCTCTTTCATCATGACCACCACCAACTCCAGCTCCACGATGTCGGCCTACTGCATCTATTTCATCAATGAAAACTATGCAAGGAGCACTTTCCATAGCTTCCTTAAACATATTACGAACTCTAGAAGCACCAACTCCTACAAACATTTCTACAAAATCAGAACCTGAAATAGAGAAAAAAGGTACTTTAGCTTCTCCAGCAATAGCTTTCGCTAGTAAAGTTTTACCTGTACCAGGAGCCCCAGACATCAATACTCCACGTGGAATTTTACCACCTAAATTTTGAAATTTGCTTGGATCACTCAAAAAATCGATTAATTCAGATACTTCAACTTTAGCTTCATCCACTCCAGCAACATCAGCAAAAGTAATTTTAATTTTATCAGCTTCAATTTTAGTGGCTGGACTTTTTGCAAATGAAAATGGTCCTTGTCCACCACCTTGTACTTGTCGCATTAAAAAAATTAAGACTCCAAATAGTAGTAACATTGGAAACCAAGAAACAAATATCTGCATCAGTAAAGATTGTTTCTCTGGTGGTTTTGAAATAATTTCTACTTTATTTGCTAATAAATCTCCAATTAAACCATTGTCATTTGGATTATAAGTAATGAACTGTCCTCCATTTTTATAAAATCCTTTGACAACAATATCTTTAATTGTAACTTCTCTAATTTGGCCAGATTTAACTTCTTGAATAAACTTCGAATATTCTACTATAGGAGTAGAGTTTTTTTGTTCTTCTAAACTATTAAACAACATCATTAATATAAGGGCAACTATAACCCATAATAAGATTTTCGGGAAATTATTCATATGGCTCTCCTAATATTAAGTAACGTTTGTAACGTCTAACTGTTCGTTAATATTGTCTGCATTATTATCAATCCAATCCTTTGGAGGCTTAGGTTCATTACCTGCCATCAAATCAGTTATTTGATCATTATCAATCGTCTCATATTTTAGCAATGCTTCAGCCATAGTATGTAAAACATCCTTGTGTTCTTTGATTATGATTTCTGCACGATTATAATTAATTTTAATAAAATTACGAATTTCTTCATCAATATTAAAAGCTGTTTTATCAGATATAACTTTATGTTGAGTTACACTATGACCCAAAAACACTTCATTATCGTCTTCACCATAACTCAATGGACCTAATTGTTCTGATAAGCCCCATTTAGTTACCATATTTCGAGCTATTTCAGTAGCTTGTTTTATATCTTGACTAGCTCCATTAGTCACAGCTTCTGACCCAAAAATTAATTCTTCTGCAATCCTACCACCAAATAAAGTAGAAATTCGGCTTTCTAAGTTTTGCCGACTATGGCTTAATCGATCAGTTTCTGGTAAAAACATAGTAACTCCTAAAGCTCTACCACGAGGAATGATAGTAACCTTATATACTGGATCATGCTCTGGTACTAAACGTCCTACAATAGCATGACCGGCTTCATGGTAAGCAGTTAATTTCTTTTCTTCATCAGTCATTACCATAGATTTGCGTTCAGTTCCCATCATAATTTTATCTTTAGCTTTTTCAAATTCATTCATTTCTACCAAACGTTTATTAGCACGAGCCGCAAATAATGCTGCTTCATTAATTAAATTGGCTAAATCTGCTCCGGAAAAACCAGGAGTTCCACGAGCGATAATACCTGGTCTAACATCATCAGCAATTGGAACTTTACGCATATGAACTTTTAAAATCTGTTCCCGACCACGAATATCTGGTAATGGTACTACTACTTGCCGATCAAACCGACCTGGACGTAATAAAGCTGGGTCTAATACATCAGGACGGTTAGTTGCTGCAATCACGATGACACCTTCACTACCTTCAAAACCATCCATTTCTACTAATAATTGATTTAAAGTTTGTTCTCTTTCATCATGTCCACCACCTAAACCAGCTCCACGATGCCGTCCTACTGCATCAATTTCATCTATGAAAATAATACATGGTGCGTGTTTTTTTGCTTGTTCAAACATGTCTCTAACTCGAGAAGCACCAACCCCAACAAACATTTCCACAAAATCAGAACCTGAAATAATGAAAAATGGTACTTTAGCTTCTCCAGCAATGGCTTTTGCTAATAAGGTTTTACCTGTCCCTGGTGAGCCTATCATCAATACCCCACGCGGAATCTTACCACCCAATTTTTGAAATTTGGCTGGTTCTCGTAAAAATTCGACTAATTCAGCTACTTCTTCCTTAGCTTCGTCAACTCCTGCAACATCAGCAAAGGTAATTTTTATCTGATCTTCTTCAACCATTCTAGCTTTATTTTTACCAAAGTTTAAAGCTCCACCTCGTCCACCACCTTGCATTTGTCTCATAAAAAATATCAACAAACCAAATAGTAGCAACATTGGAAACCAAGAGATAAATATTTGCATTAATAATGACTGTTGATCTGGTGGCTTAGAAATAATTTTTACATTATTATTTAATAAATCACCAATTAAACCTTTATCTCCTGGATTATAAGTTACAAATTCAATACCTTGGTTAGTAATACCATTGATAGTACGTCCATCAATAACAACTTCTTTAACTTGTCCTTGTTTAATGTCGAGAATAAACTTAGAATAATTTACGACAGTTGGAGGTGGTTTTTGCGAACCGAAATTATTGAATACCATCATTAAAACTAATGCAATTACTACCCATAATAAAAGATTTTTTACTATATCATTATTCACAAATGTGCCTCTTGATTAAAAATTACTTAAGCTTTATATAATAACAGTTTTTGGATTTTTTATAAATCTAGTGTAGAATTATTTCTATAATTGGTAATTTTAGAATTAAGAAAGAATTATCATTCTTGGATATTTAAAGTATTAACCAAGTTTTTCATTCCCCAAGATAATTTTTCCCAACTAAATAAACTTCAGCTGATCTAGCTCGTGAAGCTTCTGGTTTACGAGTAACAATTTTCTTAAATTTTTGTCTTAAATCTTTGATATAAGGATCAAATCCTTCACCTTGAAATATTTTAGTTAAAAAATGTCCATTTGGAGATAATACTTCATATGCAAAGTCTCTAGCCAACTCAGCTAATAACATACTACGTGCTTGATCCACATCTTTTACCCCACTGATATTGGGTGCCATGTCAGACATTACAAGGTCAACTTTACTACCATTCAATAGCTTTAATAATTTATTCAATACTTCATCTTCTCGAAAATCCCCCTGAATAAAAGTAACGCCTGCCAATGGTTTCATTGATAATATATCTAATGCAAATACTTTAAGTTGTTTGTTTTTAACTACCCATTGAGACCAGCCACCAGGAGCTGCACCTAAATCAACTATTGTCATATGAGAAGTAAATAAATTATCTTTAGCATCAATCTGAGCTAATTTATACACTGCTCTAGAACGATAACCATCCAATCGAGATTGTTTAACATAAGTATCAGAATTATGTTCTTCTAACCAGTGTTTACCCATTTTTTTTAACAGTTCCAACTAATAATTGTCTTAATTCGGTAAGTAATTCATCTCTACTATAAGAGCCTTTTTGAAATACTGTATCCACTCGATTGCTTAACCATAAACGGTCTTCAGGAGTAATATCCTTAGCTGTCAAAACAACTACTGGAATTGAGGAACAGTTTTTATCTTGTCGTAGTTGAATAATGAATTCAAAACCATCTATTTGTGGCATCATTAAATCTAGTAAAATTAGATTCGGTTTCGATTGTTCTAAACGACGTAAAGCAACTTCTCCATTTTCAGCTTCAATAACTTTCCAACCTACTTTATGGAGCATCCTTACCATCATTTCTCTAGTAGTATCATCATCTTCTACTACCATTACAGTACGATCAGAATCTTCAATATGGTATTTACGCAATACTTCAATTAATTGGGTACGAGAAATTGGTTTAGTTAAATATTCCGCTGCTCCTAAAGAATAACCAATGTCTTGATCTTCAGTCATAGTTAACATAATCACTGGAATATGTGATAAGGTTGGTTCTGCTTTTAATTCAGACAATACTTCCCAACCGTCCATACCAGGCATCATCACATCTAAAGTAATTGCATCAGGATGTAATTTTTTAGCTAATTCTAATCCTTCTGAACCACTTGCAGCTCCAACTACTCGGTAGCCTATTTTGCTTAAATAAGCATCTAACAATTTCCTTACTGTTTCGTCATCATCGATCACCAATAATAAACCACTTTCCACTGGCATATCTGGAATTCTGATTGGAATATTATCAATTTCATCAGGTTTAGTCATATGTAAATATGCTGGTATACGAACATTAAAACTACTACCTTTACCATACTTACTATCCACTGCAATAGTTCCGCCAAGCATCTTTACAAAATGTTTACTAATTGCTAGGCCTAAACCTGTGCCACCATAGTCCCGAGATATAGAAGCATCTGCTTGAGTAAATACTTGAAATAGATTATCTAGCTGCTCTTTAGTCATACCAATTCCTTCATCAATTACTTGGATATTGATAAATTCATTTTCTTTTTCTTTATATCTATGAACTTTTAAAGTAATAATACCTTGTTCAGTAAATTTGGAAGCATTGCTAAGTAAATTAAATACAATTTGTCTGACTTTAGTTAAATCTGTGTAAACTTCTCCTAAATTATCATCAAATATTATTTTTATAGCATTGGCTTTATTTTCTATTAGAGGATGCAAAGTGGAAATAGTATTTTTGATCATGACTTTTAAATCAAACCGTTCTGCATATAATTGCATTTTCCCTGCTTCAATTTTAGAAATATCCAAAATTCCATCAATCAAATTTAACAAATGTTTCGATGCTGCATGTACACTTTTAACGTCTTGTAATAACCGTGGTTTTTTACATTCTCTGATTTCTTCTTCTAACATTTCAGTATAGCCAACGATAGTATTCATTGGGGTACGCAATTCATGACTCATATTAGCTAAAAATTGGCTCTTGGATAAATTAGCTTTTTCAGCTTTTTCTTTGGATGATAATAATTCAGCATTTTTCCATTTTTCTCCACTTACATTTTCTATATAAGACCAAACGTAATATATATTATTTTTTTTAATTATTAGACCTGCAATTTTAACTGGAACATAGTATCCATCTTTATGTTGATATTCTTTTTCTAGTGGACCATAATGTTCCCCAGTTGCTAAAGTTTGTAATTTTTTTTGCTCATTTTTTATATTTGTTTCTATGGTAATATTTTGCCAATAATTTAAATTTAGAACCGACTCAATAGAACGTCCGATCATTTTAGCAAAAGTTGGATTGACAAATTCTATAGTTCCATCCAATTTCCACAAACATAAACCAATAAGTGTGGTATCTAATAATTTTTGTACATCATTTTCTTGAATCTTAATTTTGTTATAAGAATTTGTAAGATTATTAATATGATTAACTATATTACTTAACTCATTGGGTAAATTAGTTAATTTTAATTCTTTATTTGGATGTTCAGATATATTAGTAGTAATTTGGTTAATATTATAAAATATCTGAGTATAAAGAAATTTTAAAGTTAAGAATAAAAATAACCCAATACTTATTAAATTTAGAATTAAACTTGGTATAAAACCAGTTACATAGTAATATTGTATAAATGTGGTTGGTAGAATTATTAAAATACTCAATATTAGTATATATACTATTAATTTATGGAAATTTTTTAACATAATGGTTGGCTCATTTTAGAATTATTTAGGTAATCCTGAATAAGTTATTAACATATTGAATATATTTACACTATTACTAATTTAGGAGTAATATCATTTATTTATGATATATATTTAGATATTATTATACTTATTTTTGAAATTAAATTCTATGTAAATCTTTAAGATAAAAATTAGGGTATTATAATGAATTCTATCAAAAAAAAATGAGAATGTCTAACATCATTAGATAATCAATATTATTTAGAATTGCATTAATTGTTACTAAGTGAGAATTATCATACTTAGCAAAAAATAGTTTTAACTAAATATTTTCTTTAATATATAATTATGGTTAAAGTATTAATAGTATTAGCATTATCAATTTCAATAGTAGCTTATTTTAGTGTTAAAGCTATAGAAGTTCAGATTACACAATTAGTCATAGCAAACAATCAAAATAAATTGATAGCAATTAGGAATAATAAAAAGCAACAAATTTTATCATATTTGACAGAACTACATAAAACAACTCAATTATATGCGAATAATACTGTTATTATTTCTGCTATGTATGATTTTAAAAATACGTTTTTTCAAACTGAAGAGCCTATCAATAAATACCGCAATATAGTATCAGAATATTATAATAATTTTTTTAATGAATATAAACTATTAAATAATCAGCCACCAATCTCATTGCCTAAATTAGATGACACAACGATCACTATGCAATATCACTATATTGTCAATAAAACTAACTCATTATTAACTGATGAATATTATAAAACTCATAAAACTTATAATAATGATATTAAACAATTACAACATAATGATATAGAAGATATTTTATTAATTGATAGCAAAACTAGTAGGGTTGTATATTCTGCTAATAAAAATATAGATTTTGCAGTTTCATTATCTAAAGAACCATATTTAATTCCATTAAACAGTATTGTTCAACAAATTAATTTAAGTAATAAAACTGAGTTAGTAGATTTTACTCCATATTTTCCATACTACAATACTCATGTAGCATTTATCGGAACTCCAATCTTTTTAGATGGACAGAAAATAGGAATTTTAATATTACAAATAAATAGTGAATCTATAAATAATATAATGACTAATAATAAGGTATGGCAATTTGCAGAAGCAGGAAAAACTGGGGAAAGCTATATTATAGCAATTGATGGTACTATGCGTAATGACAGCCGTAAACTGATTGAATATCAAGAAGATTATTTGTTAGCAATCGAACAAGCTGGTTTACCTAATGAAATTGTGGCCGAAATTAAACTGAAAGATACCAGTATTGGTTTACAAAAAGTTGAGACGGTTGGAACTGAAAATGTATTTGCTGGTATTATTGGGCAAGATTTATATATGGATTATAATGATGAATTTGTGTTCGCCACTTATACTCCACTTAATATTTTTGGTTTACAATGGGCAATATTTGTAACTATACAAGAAGCTGAAATTTTAGAATCAGTGATGAAATTCACCGATAAAATAACGAATACTATTATACAAATTGCAGTTATTATTTTTGGATTAGCAAGTATGATATTGTGGTTAATTACACCAGTAATAATTCCCAAAATTCCAAAAGGTTATACAATTGAACAAATTATTAAGCATATCAATAGATTAAAATAATATGTAACATCTTTTTTTGAGTCGCTGATAGGTCGGGTGCAAGACTCTAATTAAGAGAAAGTTCAATCTTGCATTTAACACGAATAACGATTATTCTCAGCGGAGCACTTGGCACGTCCACTGGAGCATTTTGTTATATGCTATGTTGATAGATTAAGGGATATAATATTGAAAATACTATAATGGCAAAATAAGAATATATATTTGATGTTCTTGCCCAATGATAAACCTTATCTCTATCAATCTCTTTTAGAATTTTTCGCCCAATAGCATTCTCTACTAAAATTGACACGATGCAAAATGGAATAGCTAATATAACAAAGGCTGCGTATAGATGCCAAGCATTTGATAATGTATAAAGCCATGGTGACATAATCACAAACATAAATAAGTTAAATATAAAGCCTTCCAATCCTATTTTTGATGCTCCCAGAGATGCAAGTATCTCTATAAACACCAACAGCACCCACATTATTGGTATACCAACAAATGTGCTTACTATATTTGCAATAGCCGTAACTTTATAGCTAGTTTTCCATCCTGTATTTAGTATATTCTTGGCTAGAAATCCTTCAAATAGTATAACTGGTAGTAATGCAATCCAATATGCTGGCCAAGCAATAGCCAGCATGGGTATTCCTGCATTTGCTGATGCTTCCTGAGATAAAATCAGTAATGCCACTATTCCTAAAATTTTACCCATCATCTTTCTTGAGCCGCCTAAGGTCAGCCTCCAATATAAAATTAGAAATTATAATCTATGGATTAATTCCTTAAAATGTCTCCAATCACGAATAAAATCCATCTCAAGGAAAATAATAAGTTTTTCTTCAGATTTAGCACGTTTAGTTAATTATATAGGAATATAGCGTTTCCCGATTGTATGAAATTACAAACAATGTTGAAGTAAATTCTTTGATAAATTAATAATGCTTAAGTAAAGAAATAGACTAAGAAACACATTTAATATTCATAAGTAAAATATTATTGCCAAAGAATGAATAATAACCATATTCCTAAGTTTTAAGTATAAGGATTTTCCCAAATTTTATTAGCTTTTTCATAAATTAAACCATAGGCAATTTTTATTATCATATCTAAATCAAGAGTATCTATTTTTAATTTAAGATCAAGCGAATCTAAACCGGGAGTTATCTCAATAATAGATTTTTTAATCCTTTGTAGAGTGTTAGGAGTTGTACTTGATAATAATTCATATACACTATTCTCTTCGCCTTTTCTTAATAAACTTTGATACTGAGTTCCTAGTCGATCACTATTAATAATTTGTAAAAATAATTTGATACTACCAAAAATAGTTTTAATGCTATTTCTTATCTCCTTAATTCGATAAATAATGTCTAAAACTTCTGTTGCCAAAAATAAAACTCTTAATTCATCTGGAATTCTATGTTCTGCTATAATATCATTAGCTCCATCATCTTCAACTCCAGCAATTAAGAATTCGGAAATACCAATTATCAATAATAATTTATCATTTAATAAACCAATTAATTTGTCACTTACATCATTAATTTGTTCGAAATTTAATTTAGCATCATTTTGAAATAAATTAACATTTTCCTTAATTAGTATAGATTTTATATTATCTAAATTTGGCTCATCAACACTAACAGATAATGTATTACTAATTTCAATTAAAATAGGATCATTTTCAAAATTATCTTCTCCATCTTGTGATTTTAATAAAGCTTTTATAATTGGTATTGCTTTATTGATTCGAGTAAGATGTTTATTAATTTTCATTAAATGATTAATAGTTATGAAAATATTTTTAGAAACTTGGGTTAGTAATTTTAGCTGTAATGATTGTGGTTTACCTTTTATGAAATGCCTTAAGGCTTTATTTTTTTCATCTAAAGAATATATTAAATTTTTTAAAGAATCATAATCTAGCTTTTTATCAACATTTATTTCATAAATACTTCCAGCGGCTATATTAATAGTTTTCTCGATTTCTAATATCTTCATAGATTCTTCATAAATACGCACATATTTCTTCATTTGTACATATTCACTGAGCCGATCTTCAAGACTATTAGAAATTCGATCAAAATAACTTTTTAATGAAGCATGAGCCGAATTATTACGAGCTTTAGGGTTTTTAGGATTTCTTTTTTTCATTTGTTGATGATTAGTATTTAATTAAAACTTAAATAATGTAATTAATCTTTACTATAAAATAAAAGTAGCTCTATATGCAATATTACAATCTTAAATTATGGTAAGTACTACAAACTCCTTAAATATAACCAGTCATAATTTTGACTTACAAAGTTGGCTGGAAAATATCATTAAAAATCGTTCTGAAACTGAAAGACAAGCATTAATTGACGCTTGTAATTGGGCTGAAGAAACTCATCAAGCTCGTACTTATGCTGGTAAACCATATTTAGAACATGTTATTACAGTAGCTAATATATTAGCACAATTAGGTATGGATACGGAGGTTTTGATTGCAGCAATCTTACATGATGTTAGCGAAAATATAAATTTATATGAAATAGAAAAACGTTTTGGTTCAACTGTTATGAAATTAGTTGATGGAGTTGCCAAGATGAAATTTATCGAAGAAATTAATTCCCAAATTAATACCAATGAACAAACTGAACGTTTGCGTAAGATGCTATTAGCAATGGCTGAAGATATACGAGTGGTACTGATTAAGTTAGCAGATCGATTAGATAACATGCGAACTTTAGGATACCAATCTATAGAAAAACAGCAACGAGTAGCTCGTGAAACTTTAGAACTGTTTGCTCCTCTTGCAAATCGGCTTGGTATTTGGCAAATAAAATGGGAATTAGAAGATTTATCATTACGCTATTTAGAGCCAGATACTTATCAACGAATGGCAAAACTCTTGGATGAGCGACGTTTAGACCGAGAAAACTACATCCAACAAATCATGGTCACTTTAGATAATGAATTATGTCAAATTAATATTAAAGCAGATATTTCTGGTCGACCTAAACATATCTATAGTATTTGGCATAAAATGCAACGTAAAGGAGTTGCTTTTGAAGAAATTTTTGATGTAAGAGCGGTAAGAGTTCTAGTTAAAACTGTAACTGAATGTTATGTGGTATTGGGTATAATTCATAATAAATGGCAACCAATGTGTAACGAATTTGATGATTATATTGCCAATCCTAAAAATAATGATTATCAATCTTTACATACGGCAGTAATTGGTCCTGAACAGAAGGTTTTTGAAGTTCAAATTCGTACATTTGAAATGCATCATCATGCAGAACTTGGGGTAGCATCTCACTGGCGTTATAAAGAAGATTTAAAACATGAAGATACTAGTTTTGAACAAAAAATAATTTGGTTACGTCGCATGTTGCAGTGGAAAGATGAAGATGGAGATGCTAATGATTTCATAGATCGTTTTAAAGCGGAAATTTTTGAGGATCGAGTTTATGTATTATCTCCTCAAGGTGAAGTAATAGATATGCCTCAAGGAGTTACTCCATTAGACTTTGCTTATCATATTCATACTGAATTGGGTCATTGTTGTCGAGGAGCAAAAATTAATAATCGGATCGTGCCTTTAACTTATACTCTTAAAAGTGGCGATATGGTTGAAATTTTATCTTCTAAAACCGAAAAGCCTAGTCGTGATTGGTTATTACCTCAAGCTGGTTATTTAAAAACATCTAAAGCTCGTTCTAAGGTAAGACAATGGCTAAAAAAACAGGATAATCATCAACATATTAATGAAGGTCGTAGTTTATTAGAACGAGTATTACGCCGACTTAATATTAAAGATTATAATTATGAAAAATTAGCTCGTAATCTAAATTTTAAATCTATAGATGATTTATTGATTTCAGTTAGTAAGGGGGAAATTACTACAGCTCAAATAGCTAATATTTTTCAAGAAGAAGTTTTGCCTAAACAAATAGTACCAATTTCAACAACCACTAAAGACGATAATACTACTGAAATTCATGTTAAAGGTGTAGGTGGTTTACTTACTAAAATGGCTAATTGTTGTAATCCCGAACCTTATGATCCAATTATTGGTTATATCAGTAAAGGACGTGGTGTAGTTATACATTATCATGATTGCCCTAATGTTTTACGATGGCAGGATGAAGGGAATCAACGTTTGATTGAAGTGGAATGGTCTAAACCTGATAATTTAGAAATTTATCCGATAAGTATTCAAATCAGTAGTTTTGATCGGCCTGGACTATTACTAGATGTTTGTAATATTATTACTAATGAAAATATAAATATTATTGCAACTAATAGTGAAACTCATAAAAAAGATAACCATGTAAATATGAATTTTACTTTAGAAGTAAATACTTTAGAACAATTAAACCGTACTTTATCAAAAATAGATAATTTGGCTAACATTATGAAAGTATGGCGTAAAAGTTAGAAATTTACCAAAGTGGGTGATAGAATTTTTAAGATTAGTTTCTAAAATCTACCACTCACTTTTTTATCTATTTATCTTCTTCAGTCTTTTTTACTTCAGTATCTTTAGATTCTTCAGTATCCTTAGATGGTTCAACTACTTCTTTAGTATCCTTAGATTCTTCGACTACTTTCTCAGTATCTTTAGATCCTTCAACTACTTCTTCAGTATCTTTAGATCCTTCAACTACTTCTTCAGTATCTGATGAATCATCTGTATCTTCTATTATTTCCTTTGGAATAAAAGCAACTTCTATTATATCCAAGTTTTTATCAACAGTTTTCTGGCCTATGCCATTAATCTTTTTAAGATCATTAGCAGATTCAAACATACCGTTTTTATCACGAAACTCTATGATAGAAGCAGCTCTTTTAGGTCCAATACCCTGTAAATTTTCCAAGGTCAACGCATCAGCTGTATTAATATTAATCTTATTATTAATGTTAGCTTCCGCATAGGCAACTGGTAAAACCAGAATTGATAAATTCATTAAAAACAATAAAATAATCTTACGAATTAACATAGTCAAACTCCCTGATTTATATTCATCTAAAAACTGCCTACCAAATATTTCAGAAGAATATTCATTAAAATACCAAATTGAGGTTTGCTGAATAGAAAATTTCTTTAAAATAAAGAAGCCTATTGTTAAAATTTTCAATTCAATTTTTTATAGAAATATTAAAATATATTGTGTTGAATATATATCATTGTTAGAATATCACCATCATATCCCAAATCTATAAAATATAATCTAAAATTATAACATTTTATTTTTAATAATAGAATATTTCAAAAAAATAGATTATTACTAATATTACATTTCCTAAATAAGAGTACATAAATGTAGGATGCAATGAACGAAGGGAATTGCATCAAGATGTAATTCGTAAACTCATTACATCCTACTATTATACATAGCTATATTTCGGTATTTATGAAACGATGTCTAATAACAAATTATTAACTTAAATAAATGAAAATATATAAAGTTGGAGGTTCAGTACGTGATAAGTTTCTTGGTTATTCAAGTAAAGATCAAGATTGGGTGGTAGTTGGAGCTACTCCACAAACTTTATTACAAGCAGGCTATACTCAAGTTGGAAAAGATTTTCCAGTATTTTTACATCCTGATACCCATGAAGAATATGCCTTGGCTAGAACTGAACGTAAAACTGGTTCTGGTTATACTGGATTTAGTGTTTATGCTGCATCAGATGTCACATTAGAAGATGATTTACAACGACGTGATTTAACCATCAATGCTATGGCCACAAATGATCAAGGTCAATTATTTGATCCATTTAACGGAATGGAAGATTTACGCAATAAGATTTTAAGACATGTTTCTCCAGCTTTTGTGGAAGACCCAGTTAGAATTTTAAGAATTGCTAGATTTGCTGCTAGATTTGATTTTGAAATTGCTGAAGAAACTTTAGCTTTAATGAAAAATATGGTTGCTAATGGTGAAGTTGATGCCTTAGTTCCAGAACGAGTTTGGCAAGAAACAGTAAAAGCTTTAACTACTGAAAAACCAGAAAATTTTTTTAAAATATTACATACTTGTGGGGCATTAGAACGGATTTTCCCAGAATTTAGTAATTTAGAAAAAATTAATATCAATACAATTGATGCAAAACTGTTTAGTAATTTGCAAGGTATTGGACCAAAAAAAGTTTTTGCTATTATTAAATTTTGTCAAAATAATAAAATGATTAAATCCATTGAGGAGCTTAAAAAAGCAGATGGAATTGGCCAAAAAACTGTTGATAAAATCGTTACTTGTAACTCAATAAATATTTTATATTTACAACTAGCTCGTTACCATACTGATAATAGTCAAATATTATTTGCAATATTAATGTGTAATTTGGCTAAAAATAATATAGAAAAAAATATTGAATTTATAAAAATATTATGTAAACGATGTAAAGTACCTAGCCAATATCGTGAATTAGCTATATTAATGGCTCGTTATCATAAATCATGTCAAAATACCGCTGAATTATCACCTCAAGCATTACACGATGTGTTACAAGGTTTGGATGCTTTTCGACGTACACAGAGATTTGAACAGTTTTTACTAGCTTGTAAGATATACCATAGAGAGGATACACAGGAATTTTATTATTTATTTAAACTGGTTAATCAAATTAAAGTAGCTACAGTTATAAAAGATGGTTTTCAAGGGAAGGAAATCAGCGAGGAATTACGCAAACGACGAATAAATATAATAGCTAATCGAGGCAATTGAATATTATCCAAATTACCTACGATTTTTTTGGTTTTAAAGTTTAGTCCGGATACTGTTGTTCTGGTTTGACACGAGATATTAACATATCGTCTGCCATATCACTGTCAACTGATTGACCTTTAACATTTTGTAATGGCAATTCATAGTCATTCCAACCTTTTACTCCAGTTTTTAAAGACTTCACTGATTTATAGCCCATAATCTGCATAGTATGGGCTGCTAAAACACTTCTATGACCAGATCGACAAATTACAATAACTTCTTTATTTCGTGCATTAACAAGTTCTGGTATCGTATTATCATAGCCATAATCACAAGCTAATTCTAAAATACCTCGTGGTACATTCATAGAACCTTTTATGTGTAAAACATCAAATTCATAAGGTTCTCTGATATCTAATAATACTGGAGATGCCTTCTGATCTACACCTTCTTCTAAATCCCATGGAAAAACTTCTCTAACTGTTTTTAAACAATTATTAACTAACTCTTGGAAACTTTTCATATTTTCCACCTACAAGTAATTTTATTGAACCGTTTATTATTAAATGGATGTTAAAACAATATATTTGGCATTAATTAAAAAAAACAATACTAGTACTCTGAATTATAATTAGAGTTATATTAATGCTTTGAAAAAATTAAAAATATTACTCTAATCTGTAGTATACTTAAAAGCTTAAATCTATCTATAATCAAGTTATGAACACTTGAAAATTAAATAAACTTACACTACACTAGTGTGGTTTTATTCGATTTATAACAAATTCTTGATTTAATCAGGATATCAATAGCAAATTACCTAATTGCTTTATCTATAATTTTTAAACAGGTATAAATTTAATGTCAAAATATTACGATACTATTACTAAACTAGAAAAAAACCAAACGAACCGTGAATATATAGTCGGTTGGATGGGTGGTTATTTACAAAATCCTGCTCGTGAAGAACAACGTGTTACTGAAGCTTATGAATCTGGTTATGAAGATGGTGGTAATGATACTACTGATTCAGCTAGTAAATGGACTTCCTAGTTTAAGTTGATTTTAAATTATAATGTATTCAGATAAATAATATTATCTGAATACATTATAAGTTTAATAGAGATAGTTTTTTATTAAATATTAGCTATATAACCTAAATTATTTTAATAAAGGTTGTCTGGCTTATTTATAATATATAAATGGGTTACTACCCATAATTTATTTACAAGATTTGTTAAAACAGCCAATTTAAAGGTTTGTATATTATCAAGTTTTTAGGAGACCATAATGCCTGATGTGAGCATGTATTGTACTCAAACTTGTCCTTATTGTAATAGAGCGGAGATGTTGCTCAATAAAAAAGGCATGCAAGTACGGAAAATTTTTATCGATAGTAATCCTGATGAAATGACCAGTATGATTAATATTACTGGGAGACGCACTGTACCCCAAATTTTTATTGGAGAATTACATGTAGGTGGTTTCGATGATCTAGCCGAACTTGACATTGAAGGAAAACTTGATTCTCTACTGCAATAAACTATCAGTTATTAATAAAAACTTTATTCAAAGCTTGGTAGTTTGTTTCATAATTTTACTGTTTAAGTTGCACCGTATTAAATATCATTTTAGTAAATAGATA
Source organism: Thioploca sp. (assembly GCA_030627235.1). Taxonomy (GTDB): domain Bacteria; phylum Pseudomonadota; class Gammaproteobacteria; order Beggiatoales; family Beggiatoaceae; genus DRQV01. The sequence continues at coordinate 38,018 of DAOUSL010000005.1, read as the reverse complement.
TTGTATAATTCATTCATTACATATCTAAAAAATTGATAACTATATCTTGCTTATCTTCTGATACGTTGCTAAAATACCACATAATGCAATATTTACTCTGAGCATTAGAAGTGTTACAGTGTGTGTGATACAATAATTTAAATTAAAAGTTTTGTGTAAAGCATTTGTTGTAAAATTGATACAATGTGCTTAAGATTATATGATTTTTAAATCAAACTATGTCTTGTTGGATAAATCTATAAAAGTTGAACTTCACAAGGCGTATGTCATTATATTAAGGGATTTTGTTTATGTCTGATTACTATGGTCGTAAAATTTTAGTAGGAGTAGTCGCAGGTACTCTGCTGTCAACGGCAGTGACTTCTGTTTTGGCGGCTAGTGAAGAAACTTATCGTTTGTTGGATACTCAGGGCAATCCAGTATTAACTAAACGTGAAAATGAATGTGTTTTAACTCCTAGGTCTCCTAACACTCCAAACGCTTTATTTCAAGAATGTGGTGATTCCTTTGATCAGGATGGGGATGGTATCAATGATGATGATGATAAATGTCCAAATAATACTGTTGAAGAAGTTTCTAAAGGAGTTTATCAAGACGGATCTAATAAAGGTTGCCCAATAGATAGTGATGGCGACGGTGTACCTGATTATAGAGATGACTGCCCAAATAATACTCCAATGGAAATAGATCGTGGAGTTAATAATCGTGGTTGTCCAACAGATTCAGATCGGGATGGAGTGCCTGATTATAGAGATACATGTCCAGATACCCCTATAGGTTATGCAGTTGACGAAAATGGTTGTCATAATATTTGTGAAACTGAACCATTAGAATGTATTAAAACATTACCTACTCTTGATGCTGACGTTTTATTCAATTTTGATAAATATGGTTTGACTAGTGAAGGTAAATCTATTATTGCCGATGTTGTTAATGGAATTGGTGACTTTGCTAACGTAACTATGATAGTAGTGATTGGTCATACAGATTCAACTGGTACTAATAGATATAATCAGAGATTATCTGAAAAACGTGCTGCTAGCGTAGTAAAATATATGATTAGCTTAGGAATACCAGAAGATAGAATTAAAGCGATTGGTGAAGGAGAATTAAAACCAGTAGCTGCTAATTCAACTAGAGCTGGTCGAACTCAAAATCGTCGAGTTGAGATTGCTGTAGAACGTAGTGATATTAGGTAGTTTTTCCACAGCTAGATAATTTATAAATGTGATGTTCTTAATATTAGGAGCATCGCATTTTTTTTTAAGTATTTTAAAGAGGTTATAAAGTTGAAACTCATTGTTACTGGTGGTGCTGGTTTTATTGGTTCTGCACTTATTCGTTATCTGATCAATAATACTGATACGATAATTATGAATATTGATAAGCTGACGTATGCGGGTAATCTTGATTCTTTGATTTCTGTGATAGATAGTCCTCAATATAATTTTTCTCAAACAGATATTTGTGATGCCCAAAAATTACAAAAAATATTCACAGAATTTAAACCAGATGCTGTTATGCACTTAGCAGCAGAATCACATGTAGATCGTTCTATAGATGGCCCTGCTGAATTTATTAATACTAATATTGTTGGTACTTATACATTGTTAGAAGCAGCCCGTAATTATTGGCAAACTTTGACAGATAAATCTAAATTTCGCTTTCAGCATATTTCTACTGATGAAGTTTACGGTAGTTTAGGTACCGAAGGACTATTTACTGAAACTACCGCTTATCAGCCAAATTCACCTTATTCTGCTAGTAAAGCATCTTCAGATCATTTAGTACGAGCTTGGTTTCACACTTTTAAACTTCCAGTAGTTACTACTAATTGTTCCAATAATTATGGTTCTTACCAATTTCCAGAAAAATTAATTCCACTGATAATTTTAAACGCTTTAGAAGGTAAACCATTACCAATTTATGGGAAAGGAGAAAATATCCGAGATTGGTTATATGTAGATGATCATGCCAGTGCTTTATACAAAGTATTAAAACAAGGAGAAATAGGGGAAGTATATAATATTGGTGGTAATTATGAAAAAACTAATTTAGAAGTAGTAACGACATTATGTGATATTTTAGATGAGTTAGTGCCGAGTAAAAATCCTTATAAAAACTTAATTACCTATGTAACAGATCGGCCAGGTCATGACTTGCGTTATGCTATTGACTCTACTAAAATTAAAAATGAACTGGGTTGGCAACCACAAGAAACATTTGCTACTGGCTTACAGAAAACGGTACAATGGTATTTAGACAATAATAATTGGTGTCAACGTGTATTAGATGGAAGTTATCAGAGAGAACGTTTAGGTACATTATGAAAGGTATTATTTTAGCAGGTGGTTCTGGAACTCGTTTATATCCAATCACCCAAATTATTTCTAAACAATTATTGCCAATTTATGATAAACCAATGGTTTATTATCCGTTGACAACCTTAATGTTAGCAGGAATAAAGGATATTTTATTAATTTCTACCCCCCAAGATATCCCAAGGTTTGAGCAATTATTAGGAAATGGTAATCAATGGGGTATTAATATAAGTTACTCAATTCAGCCATCACCGGATGGTTTGGCTCAAGCTTTTATTATTGGTGAAGAATTTATCAATAATTCTGCTTGTGCATTGGTATTGGGAGATAATATTTTTTATGGGCATGATTTACAAAAAAAATTACTAAAAGCGGCAGTTTTAAAAGATAAAGCAGTTGTATTTGCTTATCGGGTTAATGATCCAGAACGTTATGGAGTAGTTGAGTTTGATACAGACGGTACAGCTATTAGTTTAGAAGAAAAACCTCAACAACCAAAATCCAATTATGCAGTAACTGGTTTATATTTTTATGATGCTGATATAGTACAAATTGCGAAAACTATTAAACCTTCAGCCCGAGGTGAATTAGAAATTACTGATGTCAATAAAGTTTATTTACAAAATAAGAAATTACAAGTAGAAAAAATGGGACGTGGTATGGCTTGGTTAGATACTGGTACTCATGAATCTTTATTAGAAGCATCTTCATTTGTAGAGACTATTGAAAAAAGACAAGGCCTTAAAATTGCTTGCCCAGAAGAAATTGCTTGGCGTAAAGGTTATATTTCTACTGAACAATTACAGGATTTAGCTAAACCTCTACAAAAAAGCAGTTATGGTCATTATCTTAACTATTTGTTAAAGCATGGACTTTAAATGAAAGTAACCAAAACTAAAATTGCTGGCGTATTAATTATAGAACCAAAAGTATTTGGTGATGCTCGTGGATTTTTTTTAGAAAGTTTCAATGCTGAAAGATATGCTGAAGTTGGGATTGCTAAAACATTTATCCAAGACAATCATTCCCATTCTGCTAAAGGAGTGTTACGTGGTTTACACTTTCAAAAACAGTATCCACAAGGTAAATTAGTTACCGTAACTCAAGGCATAGTATTTGATGTAGCAGTAGATATCCGACTTAATTCTCCAACTTATGGACAATGGGTAGGAATAACTTTAGAAGCAGATAAACATACTCAATTTTATGTTCCACCTGGTTTAGCTCATGGTTTTTGTGTAATTTCTGAACAAGCAGATTTTCATTATAAATGCACCGAATATTACCATCCAAAAGATGAAGGTAGTATTCGTTGGAATGATCCAGAAATTAATATTGATTGGCCAATTACTAATCCAACTTTATCTGAAAAAGATGCTAATGCAGTATTTTTAAAAGATTTATGAATCTAATTCAATATATAATGGTACTATTATGACTAAACAAATTAAAACTAATAAAGATACTACCTTGGGCTTAGCTAAAGATTATCTTATAATAGGCGATAAACATGTTGACATACCTGTTGTTGGTAAAACTATCCAAGAAAAAGCTGTGAGTTTAAAGAGAATTTTTAATGACCAGAAAGCCTATTTCCAACGTCAAGGTTAATGAATTATTCAGTTATTTTAGCTATGAATATGGCTATGATCCTAATGATTATACAAATGAATTAGCTAGACTTATTTATATATGGGAAGAACAAGGTTATATTGAAGTATATAATATTCTTAAAGATAGAGTTTATAGCAGAATAAAATCATCTGAAATAGATGGAAATGGCTATTTTATATATCAATATTGTGAGCTATATCATGCTCGTATTATTGATAATGACCATGATCCATTACTAGTAATCAAATTTATTCAAGAGCTGGAAAGTCCACAGCAAGAATATGTTTCAATACGTTTTATATCTGACCATAAGCAACTTTTTGGTACAATACAAGAGAAATCAAATAAAAATGTTCTAAACATTATACGTGATAGAGTTGATGATAAAATACAACAAGGTAATAAAGCTGAATAAAACTATAAAAAAAAGACTTGTGAAATTATTTAATCTAATTCCAACCAAAATTTTATCCCAACAAGCTAGACAACCATCAGGTCTGATTGGACGTTATGTTATGCCAATCCTATTTAAAAGCAATACTGATTTAAACGATTTTGTTCAAGAATCTTTAGAATTGACAGAAACCGATGATATTTTAGAAATTGGGTTTGGATCAGGAAAATTACTTAATAAAATTGCTGCAATTGCAAATTATGTTGAAGGAATTGATTTTTCAGAAATAATGGTAATCAAAGCTAGTAAGTTAAATCAACATTATATTGCAAATAATAAATTAAGAATTCAACTTGGTGAATGTAGTAATTTACCTTATGCAAACAAATTTTTTGATAAAGTATGTTCAGTAAACACTTTATATTTTTGGGATAATCCGCAAATTTACTTACAAGAAATATTTAGAGTAATAAAAATTGATGGTAAGATTGTGCTTGGTTTTCGTGATAAAGAACAAATGAATAATCTTGATCTTAGTACAATATGGTTGTTTCGGGAATGGAGCATAGCGGATTTCCCGAAATCGTAAGTAACGAAAGGTTGGTTCTCCAATATAAATATCACAGAAAAAATCGGCAAACCATTTATGTCTTATTGTGCTATAGCAAACAAAATTTTACAACATAAAGATGTTTAATGTTAATATAAAAAAAATAGAAGAAACCCTAAATAAGCATCCAGATGTACAAGAAGTTGCTGTTATTGAATCACAACCAGATGTTTTAGTAGCTTATATTGTATCAGGATTAATTCCAGACAGATTGCCATATCATAGTTCCTGTTTATTAGAATATGAACAGCAGGAAATGACTATACATACAGAAGATATATCATATAATGGTTTTTGTATTATAGGAACGCCTTCCTTAGAAAAAGATGCCATGATCCGTTTGTATGTGCGTTTACCCGGTGAGACTGAGGAAAAATGGCTGAATGGTACAATAGCCTGGTATAGAAACTCAAAGGCTGGAGTTCAATTAATTCTTGATGATAATGAGCAAAAAAATATTGAGCAAAGCATAAATTATATACTCAACAAACAAGGCTTCTTGAAAATTTTACAACGAGTAATAGCAGGTCGTTTGCATAACTATTTATTGACTATGTTGCCAGATGAAAAAATTCCATCTATCTTTATGGTTATAAAAGCATTGCCTATTACAATAAATGGTGAAATTGATATTAATGCTTTACCAAAACCAGGTAATAATTCCTGGTAAAAAATTCAATGATAACCAAATTTGTGAAATATCTTGAATATATTATTATATCGAACTCAGATTTTTTATTAAAATATGCTGAAATTCAACATAATGTGTTGAGTTTCAGCATAATGTGTTGAGTTTCAACGTTTGAAATATTTTTCTTATAAAAAAAGAGATATAAATCAAATGAATAAGTTTGGCATTATCAGTGCTACATAGTTAATACTATATATTTTAGGCAATGACTATGCTTATCTCTTTTGAAGATTTTATAACATTATTTCGATTTTTATTGTTAAATGCTGGAATATTAATAGTTTTTTCATTAATATCTGGTAGGTTGATTGTAAAATATCCAGGATTTTTTTTAAGTTTTATATCAGAACTGTCTGAACTATTTTCTAGTTCAATTATTATTTTTGTAATTAAAATATTACGAATTTTAGCTCTAGAAACTATTTTTATATGGGTTTTAGAACATTTATATAATAATATACTTAAGACAAAAGCTAGGCAATATTTAGTCCTAATATTATGTATAACTTTTTTAATATTTTCTTCTGCAGGACTTTCAATAGAAGAATTATCCATCATTATAGTTTTATTGTTATTAGTTACTCATAAAATATATTGCATAACAAAAACTAAATTGCTTCAAACTGATAATGATGATGACAAATGGTTATTAGATAAGGTTGAAGGACTAGAAACTATGGCTTATCAAGAATATTGCATAGATAATATTGAGGAATCTTTAACTTGTTATAATCGGGCTTTAGACATATATCGTAAACCAGAGTTAATGGCAAAACAAAAATTAGATATTAAACGAGCTAAATTACTAGAAAAAATTGGTACTATTTTATATCATAAAACTAAACTTGATCCTGCTTTATATCGTTTAAATCAAGCTTTAGATATTTATAAACAACCTCATATTATTACACTAAATAACAAAGATTATGTCAGAACTATTAGAAAAACAATTAAAGTATTGAAAGAATTAGGTAGAAAACAAGAAGCTTCTCAACGTTATAAATTAATTTCATAAACTTATTGCATTGTTACAATATTATTTTAACTCCTAAATAACTATAATATCCTGTATAAAAAAAATTATGGCAATATCAGAGATGGCTAAAAAACAGTTGGTCGAGTTTATTATGTTACAGGTTTTTGATGACCAATATATTGATCGACAAGAAGAAAAAAGAATTCTTGAGGAAGGAATTAAAAAAGGCATTAGTGTCGACGAAGGGCTTGCTATTATACGTGAGGTTGCCTACTCAAAAGATTTTGTAATTGAAAGAGATATAGAAGAACGTACTAAAGAATTTTTAGAACAATTTATTATTAATGATGGTAATATTAATAAAAAAGCATTTGAGACTGCATTAATTCTGTTCAGATCAACTTCTAAAAATAAAATACCTGAACCAGAAATTAAAAAACTAGTTAAAACAATAATATTAGATAATTGTTGGAAAGTAAAAGAAGGTGGATTATTTGGTTCAAAATGGTTTTCAGAAATTTAATTAAGGGGTATAAATATGGTTTCAGAAAGTATTCGTAACCAGTTTGTTGAGTTTATCACATTGCAAGGATTTGATGATAAGTATATTGATCGGCAAGAAGAGAAACGAATTCTTGAGGTTGGAGTAAAAAACAATATTAGTGTGGAAGATACTCTTACTCTTATTCATGAAATAGCAGAAGAAAAAGGCTTAGTAATCGAACGAGATATCGAAGATAAAACTAAAGCTGTGCTTGAAAAAGCAGTTACAGATGGTAAAATAACCAAGAAAGAATTTGAAGAGGCTTTTAATATTTTTAAAACTGCTTGTAAAGGTAAAGTTCCTGATCAAGAAATAAAACAGCGTTTGAAGCAAATGATGGAAACTAATGGCTGGAAAGCCGGTGGCTTGTTTGGAATTAAGTGGTATACAACTATTTAAAATTTTGGTATCCAGGTATAACGGGCTGGTTACATTAATTATTTGAGGTTATTATGGCAGTTTCAGAAGAAGTAAAAAAACAGTTTATTGATTACATCATGTTACAAGTTTTTGATGATCAATATATTGACCGTAAAGAAGAAAAGAAAATCCTTGAAGAAGGGATAAAAAAAGGTATGGGAGTAGAGGAAGGTTTGTCTATTATACGGCAAGCTGCTTCTGAAAAAAACTTAGTTTTAGAACGAGATGCTGAAGATCGGGCTAAGGATGTATTGGAAGCTTTTGCTAATAATGATGGTAAAGTAGATAAAAAAGAGTTTGAAAATGCTGCGTCAGTATTTAAAACTCATAGTAAAGGTAAAATTCCAGATCATGAACTTAAAAAACGTTTAAAACAGATGATGGAAACTAATGGCTGGAAAGCTAAAGAAGGTGGTCTGTTTGGTTCAAAATGGTATTCTGCAATTAGTTTATAATTAGTTTTTCGGTAGTCTGAGTGTTAAACGTTCAAGACTCAAGACTACCGTTTTACTCAATTAGCAAAGGCCCTACTTTAGCTAACGCCTGTATAACTAGCATAGTTTGTTCTCCAACAATCCCATCCGCATCAAGTTTCTGCTGACGCTGAAAAGCTATAATTCTTGTTCTTAAAGCATAATCAAAACGTGGAGAATATGAATTACTACTTATTCCTTCAATGATATCTAAATGTTTCCGTATCCAAATTACCGCATTATTAGATAAACCTATTTTCAAAATTGGTATTGGTAATAATGGTGGTTGCCATAACAGCAAAAATTGACCTAGCCAATATTTATTAATTTCAGTAATCGAAAATTCATAAGTTTCTCCAACTATTGCTACAGTGGCAATATCATCTTTTAATTTGGTTACTACTAAATGATGTTGACCACCATCATTCGTTACTAATTCAATAACTGCTGGCCGATTAACTTCTCGCAATTCTTGCCAATTTCCAGTTCTAAGCAAACAAGCTAATTTTTTAGTTGCCGCTCGTTGACAAGCTTTTTCACCAGTAAGACTATTGTAATCTAAATCCCAAAAACTAAATAATGTTATAAAAGCCGATTCAGTATTTGTTTTAAGTAACAATTCTTCTAGTTTTATAATTGGTATTGGATCAGGCAAAATAGGTTCTGATAATGACAATATTGGTTCATCATTAACAACCTGATTAATCTGAGATATTTTTTCTGGTTGAGCTGTTATAATTATTTCATTATTAAAATATCTTGTCCACAAAATTTCAGCTTTTGGATAAAGCCACAGCATTGATGCAGTCAAAAAGAAAACAGTTAGAAGTATACTTAAAAAATGATAATTCCTATTAATATTCTCCCCACGAACTTCTTTTACTGCCTTACGGACAATACGGGAATTTATCTTATTTTCATTACCAACATAACCACCTAATAAAGATCGATCACATATCACATTAATCAAACGAGGTATTCCACCAGAATAACGATATACCAAACGCATAGCAGCATTAACAAATATAGGATTTTTAGCTCCACTAATTGCTAGACGGTGATTTATATAAGCTTGAGTATCTTTAGAAGATAGGGGTAATAAATGATAACGAGCAGTAATTCGTTGAGATAGTTGACGTAAATTATTGCGTTTAAGAAGAGTATTTAATTCTGGTTGACCGACTAAAATTATTTGGAGTAATTTATGATTAGCAGTTTCTAAATTAGTTAATAATCTTACTTGTTCCAAAACGTCTGGAGTAAGGCTTTGAGCCTCATCCAAGATAAAGACAGTACGACGACCTACTGAATGAGCTGTTAATAAATAGCTACTGAGAATATCTATAAAATCTTTTTCAACAAAATTATTTTCATAGCTAATTTTAAGCTCATCAAATAATGCTTTGAGTAATTCTATAGATGTAAGACGTGGATTAAGTAATAGAGCGATATCAACAGTTTCTGGCAATTGCTCAATTAGACTACGACAAAGTGTCGTTTTACCAGTACCAACTTCACCTGTTAGTAGTACAAACCCAGAGCCTTCCTTCACACCATATAATAGATGTGCTAAAGCTTCACGATGGCGTACACTTAAATACAGATAGTGTGGGTCAGGTGTTATAGAGAATGGAACGGCATTTAGGCCAAAATGTGTTATGTACATCTCAGATTCTATCAAATAGTTTGCCGAATCCAATTATAATTCGAGGAAATATATGGTGGTACCCGAGGCCGGACTCGAACCGGCACGATGTTGCCATCGAGGGATTTTCTTACCAACTACAGTTTTCACTGCCATATTTTTATTAGAAATATGTTTGTGGTCTGGACCATGTCTTTACCTTTAAATTTTTCAAATATAGAAAAACTTATTCAGGTAGGAACCGTATGGCCTCTACACTTTTTTAACTTCAGTAATAAATATCTAAAGAAATACTTTCTTTAAATAACTGAATTAAACTTAGCTCGGCATTGCCATTTTACAGGTTTCACCGAATTAGACTCCATTCACAAAAGGATTTCGCCTTAGGTGCTCAAATTTTCTTTAAGTCCCTTGCGTCTACCAAATTCCGCCACCCGGGCTAAATAAAAAGGCTGAAGCCGGAATTGAACCGACATAGACGGTTTTGCAAACCGCTGCATAGCCATTCTGCCATTCAGCCATTGGAGCGGGAAACGAGACTCGAACTCGCGACCCCAACCTTGGCAAGGTTGTGCTCTACCAACTGAGCTATTCCCGCATTACATCTGAATGAACTCAACAATTGTATCAAATATAGTTAATATGTCAAGTAAAAATAAAAAAATTTATTTTAATATGGCATAATACCGTTGAAATATTTTATATTTTTAATATTTGAAATTGTAGTTATTAAAATCATATCTAATTCTATTGTAGTAATTTTTCCTTATCGAGATACTTGGGTATTTGATGATGAACAAGTTGGTTTGATAAAAGAACCATTTGTAGAAGAAATGCCAGCAATTATTGATCTTTTTGTTAAAAATATTCCCAATGCTAATCAAGTATTTAGATTATTATTCTCTAACAATAAATTCCCTAATTATCAAGCCGAACTAATTTGGGTAAAAGAAGAATTTGAAGGAAATTGGTATTATTGGCAACAATATGACTTAACTGTATGTCCAGCATTATATAAATATTTCCCCATAGCTCCAAAATATATTTATTGTAAAGCAGAATCACTATCTTAAATGATGTTGTATTGACATAACTACCTCATATATGCTTGAATATAAGTTAAAATATAATAATGGAGTATATAATGACAAAAGAAACGATACTATATGATTCTGGACCATCCATGTTTCGCAATAGCCCTTTTTGGTTTATAACATACACGATCATGCCAATAATTTGTTGGATTGCATTATTCATATCGATGCCAGAAGGTGGACAAACTGGTACAATTGTAATAGGTGCTATTATTTCAATAATTTTTTGGGGTGGGCTATTTTTTTGGTGGGTACGAGCTATCAATATTAAATTTACAGTTTCAAACGAAAGAATCACATTTCGAACAGGTATTCTGTCTAAAAATATAAAAGAAGTTTTTTTATCAGATATTCGTAGTGTAGAAATAGAGAAAACTGTTATGCAACGAATTATGGGAATTAGTAGGGTAGAAATATCTAGTGCTGCTTCGTCTGAAGCTGAAATAATAGTTGATGGTATTCCTAATGCTTATAAAATCAAAACAATTATAGATGAACATCGTCGTAAAAATAAGTGATAAATAATATTTTGATTTTATAAATTAGACATCTTTCCTAAATTGGATTATTTAGGAAAGATTCCTATTTAATAGGAATTACAGTTAAACTTCGGTCATTAATTCACGTACTTTTGTCCGAGAATTTTTTAAATCCACGTTATTATTACCTTCTTTAACTAGATATAGCAAACAAGCATCAATCATATCATTATCTAAAATTTTTAATAAATATTCGTAATTGTTTTTACTTAATTTATGCGTCTCACCAAATAAAGCTAAATAAATACGACCAACTGATTTTATATCAGTTAAGCGTTCCTCAAAATATTTAAGTAATCTTGATACTAGATATTTTTCTTTAGCATTCGACAATACTTCCAAAGCATTACCTTGATTAGCTCGACTTAACGATAACACTCCTCTACTAACTCTTTGAAAAAACTCAATATTTTGATCAGAAGCAAATGTTATAATTGTTATAATATGTTGTAAATGTTCTTCAGCTATTTCTTGCAAAATTTTCGCAATTAAATCATGTGTTTTACTATTATAGCCTAATGATTCATGTAATTTTAATAAACCATTTATTTGGACAAATTTTTTTAAAGATTCGTCAGCTCTTTGTTGTAACAGTTTATGTTGTTCTGGATTTAATTTTGAATAAATTAGGGATAATATTTCAAATCTTTGTTGCACTGATATTTTATCAGAAAATACATAACTTGTTAATGCTGTCTTACAAGTACCCAAACTTAAACGCAATAATTCTTTGCTTTCAGAAACTAAAGTACGATCTCTAGCACCTAAAAGTTCTATGATGGGAGACCAATCATCTAAAGATTGACATTCTTTTAGAGCTCGTAAGGCCGCAGTTTTCATATCCTTATCTGTTGAATTCAAAGCTTTGATCAATAATTCCTTATGCGGTTCAAGCTGACCTTCTAGCATATGAATAAAAGCAGTAAATGCAGCTAAACGAACTTTATTATTATTATTATCTAAAAATGGCAACACCTTACTGCTGTAATAAGAATGACGTAATTTTCCTAAGGCATACAAATAAAGAGCAATATCTTTTGATTCATTATTACGTTGTAAACGAGCTAAAATTCTTCTTTCAATAGAGTCTTTATGCTTATAATTAGGATGTTTATGTAAACATAAGCAAGCTTCCACAAAAACTTGAGTATTTTTATGTGTCAATAACTTTTCTATCGTATCATTAAAATCAACTAATTGAAATTTAGCCAAATTTTTTAAAATTAGTGGTAGAACCACAGCATCTTTTTCTGTTTGCAGAGCTTCAACCAAATAATTTACACTAGTGTTTGATTGTGGTAACGCTGCTAGTGTATTAATACAATGTTCTTTGATTTTAAATACTTGGGTTTTAAGTAACAAATCTCCTACTTGACTGATAAAATAACTTAACCTTAATACCCTAATCATTTCTAAGGCTGCAACTACATGATAAGGATCAACACTACTTAATTTTTGTTCTATTACTTGTTTTAAGCTATTATTACTCCAACCACTTAATTTTACATCAGTTTGACGACTAAATAATTCTCGATTAAGTAGGCCAAATACTCCTTTATTATAAGCAGACCATTGTGGTAAAGCAGCTAAGATTCCTAATAATGAAACAACAAGAGCAACTAATGGTAATAAATAATGTAAGTTTTCTTTGGGAAACAAAGATTGCAATATTGAAGTATTAGTGTCACCAGTAATTAACATCAAAAAAATTCCCACTGTTACTGTTGATACTGGAAATATAATACCATTAAGGAATGCTTTATTTACTCCCCATTGATTAGGAGGAATCGCATTAAAGAGCAAATTATTTACTGGGGTTCTTAAAGCACCACGCATTTCTTGATTTACAAACTGGGTTAGAATTCCTAACATCAACATGATCGTAAAATTTTCAGATAATGGAGTATCTATTTGGTAGAAAAATATGAATAAAGCCAAAGACATTATTGTTGCTAATATTGGATAAAGCACATTACTAGCACCAACTCCCAATTTCATTATAATGCGTGAAGTTAGAAATAGCTGAATAAATAACCAAGCTAAATTAGCAAATACTTCATAAGTAGCAAAAAATTTAGCACGTTGAGTAGAATCTTGAAAAATCTCATAATAAATGATCGTTTGATAATGATATTCTAATACTTTACTTGCTATAACAAATAAAACTAAGCCTAATGACATATAAATCATTAGTTTAGAGCCAATAATATATTTAAAAGCTATCAACGATTCGCTTAATGGACTTTTTGACTGAGATGAACTTGATTGCAAACTTCCTACTCGCACTGGGCTAAATCGAGCATTAATTACTCTTAATAACCAATAGGAACCTATACAAGATACACCTAATATTGCGACTAGATTTTGTGGCTGGATATGAAATACACTTAATAATACTAGCAAAGTACTACCTCCCAAAGCTCCTCCAATAGGAAAGCCAGCATTAATAATGGGGGTTACTCGTTTGACTTGGACTGCGGTAAAATAGGAAGCAACAAAGCTACTGATGTGAATATTAATTAGAATATAAAAGAAGAAAAAACCAACAAAAAATAATCCGTATACCCAATCTTGTTCTGCCCACCAAATATCTTTTATAATAAATAATAATTGTGCAAGTATTGAAAATACAGCTGTTGCTAATAAAAAAAAACCTAAAATTACAAGACCACTAGATTTTTTGGTATAATGAGCATAGATTGGTGAACCTAACATCACAGATAAATCTATGAATACAAACATTAAAGGTAAAGTTTTACCACCCATTTCACCTACCAACAATGTCATACCAATACTACGGGCAAAACTTGCACCAAAGGAAAAAATTAATAAAACTAGGAAGAAATAAAATACTCCATCCCGTTCATTAGGTTTTATAGAGAATAAATTACCTAGGAAATGTGCTATCATAATTTAGGTAATAAATTGCCATGGCTCTTAGTTTTTATCAAGAACCATTCCACGCATACGGCTAATTAATACTTTAATAAAACCAAATGCAATAGCTGGATATTCGTGAGCTAATTGTTCCATATCATTACGTTCAATTACCAAAAATATACAAGGGCCAATACATCTGGCAGTCGCAGTACGGGTTTCAGCATCAAATAATGCGAGTTCACCTAAAAAATTATTTTCCTTTAATGTTGCTAAGTGTTTTTCTTCACCATCTTTATTTTTTTTTAAAATCATTACCTCACCAGCAACAACAATAAACAATCTATCCCCAATATCTCCTTCATAAAATAATGTATGTCCATCCTCATACGCCTCTTCACCGGCAATAGTTGAGATCATATGTAGGTCTTCGGTCTTCAACATTGAAAACAAAGGAACCTTATTGAGAACAATGATTTTTTCTAGTGGGATCATCACGCCAGTTTCAAAAAAACTGCAAGAAAACTCCCGAACTTGTTAATATTTCGGGGAAGAATTACTAAGGAAATTTAGTTTTCCTTAAAATATGTACATAACCAACCGGCATTCTAGCATTATCAGACATTAAATATTTTACACCACAATTTCTGGTATTATAAATTTTAATGTTTTATCAAATGAACTATACTCCTGTTTTTTAGAGATATAACCTAAATAATAGGTTGAATTTTTATAAATTATACTTAAAGATAGTATTTAAATTATTCTTTCAACAAACCATTAATGATAATAAATAACCCTAATTTATCTGGAAAATTATCTTTAAAGAAAGTTTTTAACTAGTGATATATCTTATATTAGATAGATTGCAAAATTGTTACCAATTGTTTATAATAACATAATTTCATGATGTTCCTACCTAAATTATAATAATATATTCCAATCCACAACTTGTTAACAATTAGTTTAAACTGCTTAAAAATGGTTGCATATTAATTATTTTTTAAGTGTTTTATGCAAAATTTAAACTTACATAAAATTATCTTCACTATCGTACAGCATGAGAGTATTATAGGCAAATTGATTTTAATTTTAGTTTAGAACAATAAAAAAACAGGCTGACTAACTCTAAATAGCATTCATATTTTACAGTTATTACTCATTTATTTTCTTATTATAATCATATAATTATGTCTATTTACAAATATTTAGAACTTTTTAATATTGGTATAAAAGTTAAATTACGCATCATTATTTTATTTTCTAGTATTTTACCGGTTATATTAATGGGATATTATGGATATTATTTTTCTATCCAAACTTTCACTGAAAATATTCGGACACAAGATAAACAAAATGTAGAAAATATTATTATTGATATTCAAAGTTTTTTAAATAAAATTCCTGAACAATTAAATTTTTTAGTTGATTTTTATTCATTTAATGAACTCAGTGTGAATGAATCTTATAAAACTTGGTTGACAAATCCTACACCAGAATTTAACTCATTTATTTTTCACCAAAAAATTTATAAGAGTTTACAGATAATTACGACTGATGGTAAAGAAGTATTACGGATTAATTATGATAATAATCAATCCAATATTGTTGCAGAAAATGAGTTGAGCAATAAACAAAATACTGATTACTTTATTAAAACCATCAGTCTTAAAAAAGGTTATATAGTTACTTTACCAAGTTTGAATAATATTCATTACTCTATTCCTATTATTGATCAAAATCATATTACTCAAGGGATTTTAGTATTAAGTCTTAATTCCAATAACATAATAAATTATTTGAATACTATTAAAGAATTAAAAAATACTAATTTTCATTATTTATTATTAGATCAAAATAATAAACTTTTATATCATGTTGGTGATAAATCAAATAATCATGAGCAACATATACCACATGATAATCCAGCAGAATTACTTACCGTAATTAGCAGGCAAGAAGGTTCTATTGAAAGTGATAATATTATAACGACCTTTCAAAAATTTAAATTTTCTAAAGAGTTTTTTTGGATATTAATTAAACAAACCAATAAAAACTTTATTTTTAACAAAGCCCATTATTTTAAACAAGTATTCTTAGTTGAAATTATATTAATATTTGCATTATCTTTACTTATTAGTCACTGGTTTACCAATATGTTTATAGCACCTTTATTAGCTGTAAATCAACATTTAAGATTTTTAGCTCATGGAAATTTAGCTGAAGGTCATATTGATTATCAAAAAAATGATGAAATAGGTGAATTAGTTATCTCAACCTGGCAATTAAAAAATAACTTTAGAAATACTATATCTCAAGCCAATGCTATTGCTTCTGGTGATTATTCTAAAAAAGTTACTCTGCTTTCAGATAAAGACCAATTGGGACGTGCTTTAGCAAATATGACCCATACCTTGGATAAAATTACAACTCAAAATAAAATGCAAGATTGGTTTAAAACTGGGCAAACTGAATTAAATGATAAAATGAGTGGAGAACAAGATATTGGTACTTTAACTCGTAATATTATTAATTTTATTACTCCTTATTTAAAGGCTCAAATTGGATTATTATATTTAGTTGAAGATGAACAGTTAAAGTTAGTTGCAAGCTATGCTTTCACTCACCGAAAAAACTTAGCTAATAAAATTGCTTTTGGGGAAGGTTTAGTTGGACAAGCTGCTTTAGAATGTCAACCTATACTTATTAGTCAAGTTCCAAAAGATTATATTCATATTCAATCTGGTTTAGGTGAAGCAATCCCAAAAAATATTTTGGTCATGCCATTTAAATATGAAGAAACTCTCAAAGGTATTATAGAAATTGGTTCTTTTGAAACTATAACTGATAAGCAAATGGAATTTATTCAACAAATCATTCCCAATATCGCTATAGCAATAAATACTTCACAATCTAGAACTCAGATGCAGCACTTATTATTAAAAACCCAAACTCAAACAGAGGAATTACAAAGTCAAGCAGAAGAATTACAAACTCAACAAGAAGAATTACGCCAAACTAATGAAGAATTAGAAGAACGAACAATAGATTTAGAACGACAAAAAGATGATATTCGTGATAAAAATATAACGCTGGAAAATACCAAAAAAGCTATAGAAACTAAGGCTAAAGAAGTTGAATTAGCAAGTAAGTATAAATCTGAATTTCTAGCTAATATGTCGCATGAATTGCGTACTCCTTTGAATAGTTTATTAATTTTAGCTCAATTGTTAGCTGATAATAAAACTAGTAATTTGAATCAAAAACAAATAGAATATGCTCAAACTATTCATAGTGCTGGTTCTGATTTATTAAAATTAATTAATGATATTTTGGATTTGTCTAAAGTAGAAGCTGGTAAAGTAGAAATTCAAATTGAACCAATTTTATTAATTAATATGATAGAAAATATTGAACATAAATTTCGACCTTTGGCAGAAGATAAAGGTATAATTTTTCGTATTTCTATCGATGAAGATACACCAAAAACATTAAATACTGATGGATTAAGATTTAAACAAATTATCAATAACTTATTATCTAATGCTTTTAAATTTACTCATGAGGGAGACGTAAATTTAAGTTTTAAATATATCGATGCAGATGCAATAGATTCGATAAATTTAATTGGAAAAATTTTAGTAATAAGTGTGACAGATACCGGAATTGGCATTCCAGAAAATAAGCAAAAATCTATATTTGGAGCATTTCAACAAGCAGATGGTACTACGAGCAGACGTTATGGTGGAACTGGACTTGGTTTATCTATTTCTCGCCAATTGGCTGGTTTGCTTGGTGGTGAATTACAATTAGTTAGCAAAGATAACGAAGGTAGCACTTTTAGTCTATATCTGCCTCAAAATAATTCTGAAATTAATGATGATTTTGAACAGAATGTAATAAGCCAAGATGTAATTCATCCTAGTTATCAAGAAATTGTAGTTAATAATAATGTAGAAGTAATTCCAGAAGTTGAAGATGCTATCCTAGATGATCGAGAGAATATGACTGAAAATGATAAGTCTATCTTGATAGTAGAGGATGATCGTAAATTTCTACAAATTTTATTAGATTTATCACAAGAAAAAGGATTTAAATGTTTAGTTGCTGAAAATGGTATAGACGGTTTACAATTAGCCAAACAATATAAACCAAATGCGATAATACTTGATATAGGATTGCCACAAATAGATGGCTGGACAGTGATGGAACGCTTAAAAGATAATCCAGATACCCGTCATATCCCAGTACATTTCATGTCCGCTTCAGATTCAGATATGGATGCTAAGAAAATGGGAGCTATCGGTTTTTTACATAAACCTATCAGTATGATAGATTTAGGAGAAGCTTTCAAAAAAATAGAACAATTTCTAAGTAAAAGCATGAAAAATCTACTGGTTGTGGTGGATAATGGAAAAATTATAGATTTATTTGATGGTAGTGATGTAAAAGCAACTCTTGTTAATACTTTAAATGAGGCTTTACAAAAACTTAAAGAAATTCCATTTGAATGTATTATTGTAGAAATTGCAAATACAGAAGGAATTAAATTATTAGAAAAGTTATATAATGACGATGATTGGTCACAAATACCAGTTATTATCTATGCAAATCGTGAACTAAAACTGGATGAAAAAACCATATTAAATCATTTTGCAGAAAGTTTAACGGTTAAAACAGTACGTTCTCCAGAGCGTTTACTAGATGAAGCAACTTTATTCCTCCATCAAGTAGAATCTAAATTACCAGCTGAAAAACGTAATATGTTACAGATGGTACATAATAAAGAAGCTATTTTACGGCATAAAAAAGTACTGTTAGTCGATGACGATGTTAGAAATATATTTGCCTTAGCCACCATATTAGAAGAAAGAGAAATGGAAGTCGTAATTGGTCAAAATGGTCAAGAAGCATTAGATTTATTGGCAGAACATCATGATATTGCTATTATTTTAATGGATATCATGATGCCAGAAATGGATGGCTATGAAGCTATGAGACAAATTAGAACTCAAGAACGATTACGTAAAGTGCCAATTATTGCTCTAACTGCTAAAGCTATGAAAGGTGACAAGGCTAAATGTATAGAAGCTGGAGCGAATGATTATTTATCTAAACCATTTGATAGTGACAAGTTAGTATCCTTGATGCGTGTATGGTTGTATCAATAATAATTACATATCTTCCCGTATATTAAAAATATTATAAAAAATATGAATCAATTTTCCTATCCAATTAAACGAATAGGCATCATAGGTGGTGGTCAATTAGCCCAAATGTCAGCTCAAGTAGCTAAAACTATGGGTTTTTATGTAACTATATTAGACCCAGTTGCTAACTGTCCAGCCAGTGATGTTGCTGATTCTAAAATTGTTGGTAGTCTATATGATCCAGAAAAGCTTACAGCTCTGGCTAATGTAAGTGATGTATTGACTTATGATATTGAGCATATTGATATTAAAACTTTACATCAATTGGCTGATGCAGGTCATGCTATTTACCCTTCTCCTAAAGTTTTAGCTATAATTCAAGATAAATTAAAACAAAAACAATTATTTAAACAGCATAATATTCCAACCGCTAAGTTTGAAGCAGTGGATAAATTATCTTCTGAATATTTGGCTAAATTACCTTTTGTGCAGAAGGCTAGAATGGGTGGTTATGACGGTAAAGGTGTGGTGGTTTTAAAAGATGATATAGTTGATGCTTTACAAATTCCTTCCATAATTGAAGAAATTATTGATTTTGATAAAGAACTAGCGATTATCATAGCTCGTAATATCAATGGAGAAACTGCTTGTTATCCAGTTGTGGAAATGGTTTTTGATGATAAAACTAATATTTGTGATATTGTTGCAGCTCCAGCTCAAATTAGTCTAGAGATAACACAAAAGGCTCGTTCAATTGCATTACAAGCTATTGAGGCTATTGATGGAGTTGGTGTTTTTGGAGTTGAAATGTTTCTTACTAATGATGGGCAAGTATTGATTAATGAAATTGCTCCTAGACCACATAATTCTGGTCATTATACTATAGAAGCCTGTATTACCAGTCAGTTTGAACAATTAATTCGTATTATAAGTAATTTACCACTTGGTAGTACTGATTTATTAAAGCCATCGGTTATGCTAAATTTATTGGGAGAAGAAAATTATACTGGAACTCCAATAATTATAGGCTTACAAGAAGCATTAGCAATCTCTGGTCTAACTTTACACTGGTATGATAAAGAAACCACTCGTCCATCTAGAAAAATGGGGCATATCACAATATTAGATGAAAATTTAGATAATGCTCTTAGCAAAGCAGAAATGGCCAAAAATATTTTAACAATCAAAGGTACAGAAATGATATGAAAGTTGGAATTATAATGGGAAGCGATTCTGATTTATCAGTTATGACTGAAGCTGGTAAAATACTATCCCAATTAAAAGTAATTTATGAACTAACAATTGTCTCTGCCCACCGAACTCCTGAACGTTTATTTGACTATGCGAAAAATGCAGAAACTAGAGGTTTTGAAGTAATTATTGCAGGAGCTGGTGGTGCTGCTCATTTACCAGGTATGGTTGCTGCTATTACAGTTCTACCAGTAATTGGTGTTCCAGTAAAAACTTCTAATTTACAAGGACTTGATTCTTTATTGTCAATCGTGCAAATGCCTGGTGGAGTACCAGTTGCTACAGTTGCAATCAATAACGCTATGAATGCAGGAATATTAGCGGCTCAAATTATTGGAGTAAAAGATGCAAAAATTAGGGACAATGTTAGAAAATACAAAACTGATTTGGAATCCATAGTAACGGAAAAAGCCAAGAAATTAGAGCAAACATATATGCTTAATAAAGATTAATTTTACTCTGACCCCAATTATTTTAGAAAGCTATTGATTTTGAAGGGAATTTTGGCATTTTATTAAAGAAGGGTATGGAAATGTCAAATTATTATCAAGATTGGGACGAATGATTTTTAGATTAGAATAAAAATAGAGAGATTCATGTTTAAAATAGATCATTTTGCTTTTGAAGTTTCTAATTTAGATAAGTCTATTAAATTTTATACTGAGAAATTAGGGCTAAAACTGCTATTAAGGAAAGTTGATAAAAGTAATCACGAAGCTTATGCTTTCCTTGAATTGCAAGGAAATGGTGGTAATTTAGAACTTTTGCAATTTGTAGATGAAAAAAAAATTTGAAAAAAGCCATTGAAACAACCTTATTGTCCTCAAATTGCTTTTAGAACCGAAAATATGGAAGAAGTCGTATCCATGTTGGAAGAAAGAGGATTGCCGATTATTAAAGGTCCTTTGCTAATACAGGGACATTGTAGTTGGGTATTTACCTGCGATTCTGATAACAATATTATTGAATTTATTCAATGGTTTGAAGATATCCCGGTCATTATTCAACTGATTTGGTTTAAAAAGAACCAATAGATAGGGCGAATACGCCAATATACCATAGGAGCGAACCTAATTGCTCTCTATTTAACTTTTCCTGTAGGATAAAAAAGATACGATGGCACTTTATATTAAAAAACTTCCAGCATCAGACTTGGAATTTCAAATGTTTGTGATGGACGAGTTGGGAGATGAGTTAATCACTCAAGGCCAAGATGTAATCAAACTGACTATTGGTATTTCCGAATTACCAGTACCAGAGCCGGTGAAAAAAGTGTTTTCAGAAACGGTTTATGAACACGAGAAAACTCGTTTGGTGTATCCACAAGGTTTGCCGGCATTGAGAGAAGCAATTGCGGAATATTACAATACCCAATTTCATGTCAACACAACGGCTCACAATGTTGTTGTCAATGTGGGAACTAGTGCCATTTTCCGCAATTTGTTTCAGTTATTGTCCCAATCAGGGCAAGAAATTATGCTGCCCAGACCCTATTACTGTTTGTATTTGCTGAGTGCCATTTTAGCAGATGCCAAGATCACTTATTATGATATCGATCCGATAACAAAAAAAATCGATTTTGCTTCCTTTGAAAGAGTTTATGATCCGGTAAAAACCGCAGTAGTTGTTTTAAACAATCCGGGGAACCCAATTGGCAACGTGATTTCTAATGAAGAAATCATAAGAATCAACAGCATTGTTGCTGGCCAATCTTTCATTGTCCACGATGACATTTATAACAATGTTTTATTTTACTCAGAATACGAATCGCCACTGGCTTATTTGGATAAGTATAGAGATGTCCACATCATCACCAACGGTTTCTCCAAAGGTTTTCGGATGTATACGAAACGGGTTGGATATGCGATTTTGCCAGAATCCCTTGTTATGCCAATGCGTATTGTTCAACAACATACCTTATTGACCTCTGATCCGGTCAGTCAATATGGCATGATTGAAGCACTCAAAGACTTGGAAAGTCCCAAAGAATTGACCCGCATTTATCGTGATCGCGCTGAATATACTTACGAAACCCTGCAATATACCGGTTGTAACCCCATAAAAGCTGAAGGCGGGTTTTATATCATGCTTGATTGTGAGCAATGGATCAAAGATCGAAATATGAATTCATCTAAGGAATTAGCCGTTGATATTTTGAACCAAGTCTATGTATCTACTGTACCCGGCACTGACTTTGGTATGCCTAATTCACTAAGACTCAGTTTTTGCGAAAGTCGATACAATGAAGGTATTGATCGCTTACGGAACTATTTTATGGGAGCAATTGTATGAGTTTGACGACTTACGATGTCATTCGAGATGCTTATGATTTGGTCTTTGCTAATACCCATGAAAAAGTACCTTATGTCGCTGATATTTTAAGAAAACATCATGTGAAATCGGCCTTAGAATTGGGAAGTGGTTCGGGTTTATTCACCATTCCCCTCAAGCAAGCCGGCTTTGATATTGAGGGATTGGAATTAAGCCAAGAAATGATTGCATTTATGGCTAAGAAAAATGCCAAATTAACCATTCACCATGGCAATATCCAGAATTATCAATTAAACAAACAATTTGATGCCATTCTCATGGTCAGTTCAATTCTAGTTTTGCTTGATAGCCATGCAGCGATTGCTGAAAGTTTGCGTTGTAGTTATGAACATTTAGTGCCAAAAGGCATTTTATTATTGGAATTACCCAATCATCCGGTTGAAATTCGAGCAAGCAATCACACACAAGAAACACATGTCAGCGATGATAATGCAACAATCGTGGTTATTCAAAGCCATGCCACTGCAAAATTTTGGCGAGAACATTGGTATATTTTCCGTCAGGAAGACAAAACCTTTTCTCAAGAAACCACAATCTGTGATGAGCTTCTTTATTCACCGCAAACATTGCAATCACAACTACATGACAATGGTTTTGAAATTATCGGAACTTATGGTGATTTGTTTGGCAAACCTTTTGATGAGAATAATTCTTGGCGGCGGGTGTGGTTGTGTCAAAAAAAATAACCCCCATGTCAAATTTATCCCTTAGTTTATCGGAAGCTCGTCAACATTATAACCATGACCTTGCCGATAAGTTTTATAAGCATGTGTGGGCTGGAAATGATATTTTTATCGGGCTTGGTTGGCACGATGATGACACTCAAACTATTGCCATTGCTTGCCAACGAATGGTTGATAACATGGTGGAGTTAATAATATCAAATCGTCAGCCGGGCAATACTCGCTTGCTTGATTTGGGGGCGGGCTACGGTGCAACCGCCCGTTACCTTGCTCGCCAATATGGTTTCCATGTTGATTGCTTAAATTTGAGCGAAACTCAAAATGCTGAAAATCGCTGCTTAACTCATGAGCATGGTTTAAATAATCAAATTCAGATTTTTCAAGGCAACTTTGAATCGCTGAAGTTTGGCAATGAAACCTACCATGTGGTTTGGTCGCAAGATGCGTTTTTGCATAGTGATAATCGTTCTGCGATTTTGTATGAAATTGACCGAGTTTTACTGCATGGTGGTAATGTTGTTTTTACCGATATTTTGCAATCGGAAGATTGTCCCTCTCATGCCTTAAAGCCGGTACTTGCTCGTTTTGGTTTAAGCAGTTTAGCAACGCAATCATTTTACTATGAACAGGCAATACAACTTGGTTGGCAAGTGCATGACATGCAAGATATTTCACCCCATTTGATAAAGCATTATTGGCGTGTTATCCATGAAATTGATTCCGGTTATGATGATTTGTTGCAAACTTTTGAAGCCGATTACTTGGCAAAAGTGCGACAAGGGATGGAAAATTGGATTAAAGTAGGTGAGCAAGGTCATTTGAAATGGGGGTTATTTCATTTTGGAAAAAATTAATGAAAGGAAAATTAGTGTTATCAAAAATAATTACGATTCATGGGAAATATTATTTAATAAAACTCGAATTATCCTCTTTTTGACGCTGGTGTTCCTGAAATAATATCAAGGGGCTTATTGTTTTCAAGGTTTCGCCTTCAATAACTTGTCAATACTTTCAACATAAAACTGCTATGATTCCTATCATTATGAAAGGAGAAAAAATTTTGTTGCAACTGATGATAATAAAATGGTGGCCTATTATATTTTGACAGCTGAATATTATGAAAAATTGTACAAAAAACATATCTCCCGCCTTTTGATAATTAAGTATAAAAGTTTATCTAAAGCAAAGTTGTGTAAAACGTTGGATTTTACCGACAACTCATTTGATGTTTTGATATCATGCGGTGTTTTTACCCGACGACAAGTTTCCTTAAATTCTTTTGAAGAGCTGATTCGTATTTTAAAATCGGAAGGTATGTTTTTGCTTGCTTTGAGAGTGGAAAATAACGACTTTTACTATAATCAACTTAAAAAGTATTATATTGACGGGATTTTAGATGAAGTTTTTAAAACGAGGTTTAATGTTTTGAGTAATTGCAACCACGAGTTGGTTTTGGCACGATTATGTTAATTGAAGCCGGAATTTTACTTGCTACTTATAGTGGGATAAGGCTGTTAGAAAAACTGCGCGATAATCCCCCAAATAATGTTCAACCGGACAAAAAACTTCAACCTTCTGTACTAGAAGAGTCAGTAGATAATGCTAATCAAAAAATTATTGCTAAGGACGAAACTGATAAACAACTCGAACATCGGTTAAACACTAGTTATGTTTCAATGTTTGTATCAACCACAAGACAATTTTTTTATTCATCCCCATTAATCATAATTTTAAATCTTAGCCTCTATATATACAATTTTGTACCATATATGAAAGAATTCGAAACAACGTTGTTGCAGGAAAAGAAATTCAGTGGGCAAATGATTGATACAATAGTCTTCATTGGTGCTATCGCCATTAACCAATACTTTGCCGCAAGTGTTATGGAGATGATTTATTATCTTTCCGGAAAAATTAAAGCCAAAACCCAAGATAAATCTAAAGACATGCTCATTAATGTCTTTACCCAACAGCCACGCAACGTATGGGTTTTAAAAGATAATATTGAAGTTGAGATACCATTAGAAGATGTGCATATAAATGATATTGCGGTGGTAAACACCGGTGAAGTGGTTCCAGTTGATGGTATTATCATAGAAGGCATGGCAACCATTGACCAACACGCATTAACAGGAGAATCACAGCCAGCCGAAAAGAGCGTGGGTGATCAAGTTTTTGCGGCTACAACAATTATGACTGGTCGAATCCAAGTTCAGATAGAAAAAGCTGGGATCGATACGACAATTTCTCAAATTGGTCAAATTTTGAATCGTACCACTGATTTTAAAACTACCACCCAGTTAAAAGCTGAAGAATGGGCTGATAAAGGTGCTTGGCCTCAATTGGGCATAACTGGTTTAGCTTTATTAACAACTGGTCCAGTTGGTGCTATTGCAGTACTTAATACTAATTTTGGCTATCGGATAAAAATAAGTGGACCACTTGGCACCCTCAATTATCTTAATTTAGCCTCCCATCATAGTATTCTAATTAAAGATGGGCGTTCCTTAGAATTGTTGACTGGGATAGATACTATCCTATTTGATAAAACTGGTACTTTGACCCAAGAACAACCAGAAGTCGGTAAAATAACTATTTGCGATGGCTACGAAGCAGATGATATTCTAGCGTATGCGGCAGCGGCTGAACGTAAATTGGCACATCCGATTGCCAAGGCTATCGTCCAAAAAGCCAAGAATTCCAATTTAAGTTTACCTGATATAAAGGATTCCAACTATCAAATTGGCTATGGTATTACGGTGAGTATCAAGAATCGGGTTGTCAAAGTGGGTAGTCTTCGCTTTATGACTATGGAGGGTGTGATTATTCCAGAAAACATAGAAAAAGAAATGGTTCATACCCATTCTCAAGGTAACTCTTTGGTGATGGTTGCTATCAATAATCAAATAGAGGGTGCGATTGAAATACAATCGGTTCTACGTCCAGAAATAAAAAGTATTATCAGTGGTTTACGACAACGTGGGATTAAATATCTCGCTATCGTATCAGGAGATCATAAGCACCCCACCCAAAAATTAGCTGAAGAACTTGGTATGGATAATTACTTCTATGATATTCTGCCGGAAAATAAAGCGAAAATTGTCGAGACACTTCAACAAGAAGGCAAATCTATCTGCTTTATTGGAGATGGTGTCAATGATGCGATTGCCATGAAGAAAGCCAATGTTTCCATTTCCATAAGAGGGGCGACTTTCATTGCGACTGATTTGGCACAAGTGGTTTTCATGGATGGAAGTCTATCCTATCTATGTAAGCTATTTGATATTGCCAATGGTTTAGATAGTCAATTCCGAAAAAGTCTGATTATTAGTCTCATACCCTTACCAATCAACCTTATAGGTATTTTCTTTTTGCACTTTGGTATTCTTTCTACAATTGTTATTAATAACATTAGTTTTTGGAGTGGTGTAGGAGACGCTATGCTCCCCTTAAAAAAAATTGAGCATGATAAACGTTCTAAATGAATAGTAAAGGTTTGTACTTGTGAATATTATGTGTGCTTGTTGGAAAAAATAAACAGACAATTATTAAATATTTTGGTAATGGGCTTGAACTATAAAATATTAGGTAAAAGATAGGCTTCTTCCAAATCATGATTTGCAGAATTAAAAAGCAAAATTGTTCCCAAACTTTGGTAACGCACTGCCAAGAAGCTCTACTTCGTTATTATAACCAATAATTGGGGTCAGAGTAAAATTAATTTGATACAATAATGTCTGTCAAAAATTAATAAGATAATTCATGGCCAGAAGCAAATATTTTAACTGACTATGACAATATTGATCCTCAATGTGGAATGCCAGACTATCAAGAACAAGTAGTTAAGATTAGTTTTTAATAACTTTAATTTGTGATAATATAAAGTATTATTCATAAAATTATTTCATAACTATGTTAAAAATTGCTACTTGGAATGTAAATTCTATACGAGTTCGTTTAGAACAATTACTAGATTGGTTAACAACAAACAAACCAGATATTATTGCTTTACAAGAAACTAAAGTAACAGATGATTTATTTCCAACTGCTGAAATAGAAGCTTGTGGTTATCAGGTAATTTTTGCAGGTCAGAAAGCTTACAATGGAGTGGCAATTTTAAGTAAGAAAACAGCTACAGAAGTTGTCACTGATTTACCAGATTTGGATGATCCTCAAAGGCGTGTATTAGGAGCAACCTATGATGATGTAAGAGTTCTAAACTTATATGTACCTAATGGAGCTAGTTTAGATTCCGATAAATATGAGTATAAACTGAATTGGCTGAATCATTTACATAACTATGTACAAACCTCTTTAGAACAGTACTCCAAATTAATTATTTTAGGAGATTTTAATATCGCTCATACAGATGCTGATGTTTATGATCCTAAAGTTTGGGTAAATAAAATTATAGTTAGCCCTAAAGAAAGAGCTGCTTTACAAGGTTTATTAGATTTAGGTTTGCGAGATTGCTTTCGATTATTTGAACAAGAAGGTTTTAGTTGGTGGGATTATCGAAGAGAAGGATTTAAGCGTAATCGTGGTTTGCGTATTGATTTAATTTTGGCTAGTTCCAGATTAAATTGCATTGCTTGTATGATAGATACTTTACCAAGAGGTTTAGAAAGACCTTCTGACCACGCTCCTGTGGTGGCAGTGTTTGAAAATTCTTAATTATGAATGCTTAATTCTTAACTAAATTCAAAATAACTTTACCTATGTAATATTTTAAATCCAAACATGGTTTTGATAGCCTATTATTTAATAAGCTGATTTAATTCAAAAATAGGCATTAGAATAGCTAATACAATAGTTAATACCATACCACCCATTAACAAAATTAATATTGGTTCAAATAAACCTAATATTACTCCTATTAAGCTTTCTAGTTCTCTTTCTTGCATTATAGCAGCACGTTCTAACATATTATCAAGCTTACCACTAGTCTCTCCACTAGCAATTAAATATATCATCATTGGAGGGAATAAATGGCTTTGTTCTAATGCACTATGCAAACTACTTCCTTCTCTAACTTTGTTGGTTGCATCTTCCACAGCTTTACATAATAAGCGGTTAGATAAAACTTTACTGCTGATCTGTAATGCTTCTAACATTGGAACTCCACTTTCAGTCAAGATGCTTAAAGTACGAGTGAAACGTGCTACTTGAGTACCTAATTCTAACTGTGAAATTAAAGGGATTTTAAGTAATAATTTATGAAAAATGATTAATATTCGTTCAAAACGTAATAGATAACGTAACCATATTCCAACAGCTATTAATATTAGCAATAACCATATTCCCCAAGCTCGTAAAAAATCACTAACCATAATTAAAGCACGAGTCAACCAAGGAAGTTGTTGATTGATATTAGCAAAAACTTGTACAACTTGTGGAACTACATAAGCTAATAATCCTATTACAACTAATATTGCCACACTACTTAATAAAGCAGGATAAAATAAAGCTAATAAAGTTTTTTGTCGAATATATTGTCGGTTTTCTGTGTATTCAGCTAAACGTTCTAAAACTAAATCTAAATGTCCAGATTGTTCACCAGCAGCAACTGTAGATCGATAAACGGTTGGAAAAATTTTAGGGAAATCTTGTAATCCATCGGCTAAACTATGGCCTTCTAATACTCGTGACCGCACCGCTAATAACATACTCTTTAACTTAGCTTTATCGGTCTGTTCTGAAATTGCTTGTAATGCTTCTTCTAAAGCCAAACCAGAACGAACTAAAGTAGCTAATTGACGAGTTAATAATGCTAAGTCAGTGGCACTAATACTAATTGAACGTTGTTTACGTTTAGTGGCTATTACTGCATTTATGCTTAAAGGTATTAAATCTTTATCTCGCAATTGTTGACGAATTTGACGGGCTGTATCACCTTCCAATACTCCTTTCTTAGTATTACCAGATTTATTTAATGCTATATATTCAAAGGCAGCCATAGAACTAATTAGATAGGTTATTAGAGATTTTACGAAAATTATTTAACTTAAATATATAGCATTTTTCGATTACTTAGGTTTCGGGAAATCCGCTATGCTCCATTCCCGAAACAACCATCAATGAGTTTACGAATTACATCTTGATGCAATTCCCTTCGTTCATTGCATCCTACATTTATTTTGAATTTAATTAAGAATTAAGCATTCATAATTAAGAATTGCTATTACCTACTTATCTTTTTTTGGTGGAACATAGTTTGGATCATTGGGATTAAGAAAAATAAAACTAAACTCATCAGCTTTAATTTCTACAAAATCCATCACTGCATCTTGCAATAAATCTTGATAATTTTTCTCATATACAACATCAATCCCTTCACAATGAATTTTTATATCATCATCTTTAATGGGATCGAATCCCATTTTATTATATTCAATACTACCATCTTCTTTGACATAAGGTGCAAGTCTTAATGCCATTCCTTTTATTTCTCCATCTTTAGCAGCTTGTAAAATTCTAGCAGCAGCTTCATCAGTAATTTCAAGCATTTATTTCTCCTATTTTATGAGAATGAATAAATTTGACAAATCTTTTAGTCCAATGATTACCTTCCACATCATGCAAATGAGCATAATTGGCTAAAGTATTTTTATAAATAATTCCATCATGTTTACCATCTATACCTTCACCACGCAACACTTTATAGGCAAATTTTAAATCAGTTGGTAAGTTAACTACCCTAGAATAATGAAATTCATGAGCATAAAAATCTTTAGTAGTTGAATCTAATACTGGCCATAATCCTTGTCCAATTTCAACTAGGTGAACATAACCACGACCTTGAGGTTGAACTTCCATTATTGTGTCAAAAGGTAAAATTCCTACCATTTTATAGCTTTTCTGTTGCCAAGTTATCTGACGGGATAAATACATCAGCCCACCACATTCAGCATAAACTGGCATTTCCTGTTCAATTGCATTATAAATATCTTGTTTTAAACTATAATTATTAGCCAATTCCACCATTTTTGTTTCTGGAAAACCTCCACCAATAAATAAAGCATCAACTGCTGGCAAATGTTTATCATGTAGTGCATCGATAAATATCAATTCAGCTCCGGCAGTTTGTAAAGCAATTAAATCATCAGGATAGTAAAAACCAAAAGCTGCATCCCGAATAATTCCTATTTTTACTAGAGTCTTGGGTTGATTATTAAAGGTTGGGGAAGCTACTTGGATATTTTGAGGGATAATTTGTTCAAGATTAACTTGGGAAGCAACTAACTCAGCGATTTTATTAATTTTAATTTGAGCTTGGTTAGCCTCATTACTAGGAGTTAGTCCTAAATGACGTTCTTTAATTTCTAATTCAGAGGTACGTCGCACTGATCCAATAACCTTAATATCAGTATGGTACTCAACTGCATTGCGTAATTTATTCTCATGTCGTTCTCCACCAACTTGATTGAGGATAACTCCTGCAATATTAATTGTTTTATCAAACAGCTGATAACCTAATAATAGTGGTGCTATTCCACGTGTCATGCCTTTAGTATCAATTACCAATATTACTGGTGTTTTCAATAGAGAAGCTAAAGCCGCATTGCTATCACTACCTTCGACATCCATTCCATCATATAAACCTTTGTTACCTTCAATAATACTGATATCAGAACCTTGGCTATAATGATTAAAATTATGTTGAATCTCAGATTCATTCATTGTATAAAAATCAAGATTATAACAAGAACGTTTGGCAGCCTGAGTAAGCCATAATGGATCAATGTAATCAGGGCCTTTTTTAAAAGGTTGGACAATTACAGAACGAGCGGTCAAAGCCGCACACAATCCTATCGTGATAGTTGTTTTACCAGAAGATTTATGGGCAGCAGAAATAAACAAATTAGACATTTAATAAGATTTTTTTATAGGTAAAACAGTAAGTTCTACTCTGCGGTTTTTTTGTCTACCTAACAATGTAGCATTAGTTGCGATAGGTTGTTTTTCACCCAAACCTTTAGTAATTAACCTTTGTGACTTAACTCCTTTATTTATTAGGGTATTACGTATTACATTAGCTCTATTTTCTGAAAGTTTTTGATTTTTAGATTTACTACCAGTATTATCAGTGTGTCCTTCTATAAGAATATTTTGAGTGCCATAATGTTGAATGACAGTAGCAAACTCATTAATTTTATGTTCACCTTGTAAAGTAAGAGTAGCTTTACCAATTTCAAACATAACGGAATCTAAATTTAATTTTATTGGTTTTTTTGCAATTATCGACTGTTGCTGTATAGTCGCACCTGCTTTAATTGGTACATTCCATAATAAAGGCACAGTATTAATTGGTGGTGGCATTGGTGGGCCTGCAAAGCTTATTGCATCCATATAAGGAGAGCTTAAATTCATAGTACATCCAATATTTAAACTGGATAGTATAACAAATACCAAAATCTTCGGATTTTTCATGGAATATCTCCATTCATAGAGTAATGTTTATTATAAACTATTTTATGTTACAAGTATATTATAGTTACATGTAATTCTTTTATCAAAAAAATATGTGGTTTGTATCAATACCTTCGCCAATGGTTATTTCGGGAATGGAACATAGCTGATTTTCCGAAATCTAAGTAATATCAGAATTTCAGTAAATCGTATCTCATTCCCGAAACATTTTAACATTGGCGAAGGTATTGTTGTATAACATTGTTTTAAAGAAATAGTATTTTGGTATATATCTTGCGAAACACCATTAATATAATTTTTATAATTATAAATCTCAACTTTTAATTTATATGAGTAATATGGTATGAATCAAGAAATACAACTTAAATACAATGATATAGAAGAATATAATATATTAGATATTGAAAATAAAGTTTCTTCTAATGATAACAAATATAATCATGAAATTTCACAAAAAAATATCATTCCCCCTAGCACTATTTTACGTGAAGCACGTGAAAAAAGTGGGATGTCAGTCAAAGCCACTGCAAAAAAACTTTTTTTAGAAACAAGTATGATTAGAGTTCTTGAAAGTGATAAATATGATGAATTACCGAATGTATTTGTCCGTGGTTATCTACGCAACTATGCGAAATTACAAGATATTCCACCAGAAGATATAATGGAATCATTTGATACCATGATAGATAAACAGCCAACACTTTCTCCGATAAAACCTAAATTAAAACCATATTTAATTCCTTATTTGAATAATTCTGATAATTCTGATAAAAATATTTCATTATCTGTCATTGGAATATTTATTATAATTATATTCTTAATGGTTTTAAATTGGCATTTTAAATCAGGTTCTCAGTCACTTGAAAAGATATGGTCTCCTAGTGAAGTTAAAACTCAAACTATGGAAGGCATGACTGAATCTAATATTATTATGCCTACCATTATGCCAACAGTTCAAAAAATAGTTGCTCCTATCGAACCTGCTGAAGTAGAAATAACTATTAAAGATCAAAATACTATTGTTGCAATGGAAACACCTATTGAGACAAAAGCACTTGATCTATATAAATCTTTACAAGTTCATTTTACAGAAAAAGCATGGATTATGATTATTGATCAAGAAGGGAAAAAATTATACCAGGGAATTGGTAATATTAATGAAATATTATTATTAGAAGGTATTCCACCATTTAATATTAAAGTTGGTAATATTGCTGGAGTATATATTGAATATGATAATAAAAACAGTAATGTAAAAGATTTTCCTAAACTAGATAAAAGAACGTTTATAATTGGATAATATACAGAAAGATTTGCCAATATTGATAATTATGGTTATTTTATGATTAATTCTAAATTTAATAGTTATATTTAAAATGGCAATATTCCCAAAAATTTTATTAGCAACTGATGGCTCAGAATATATAGTTGGTGCAGAGCGTGAGGTGATAAACTTTGCGAAAACTTGTGGTAGTGATATATGTATTATGTCAGTAGTTTTAAGTAATCCTGAATATGATACACTAGCTCCAAAATTAGTAAAGCAGGCTGAACAAGATGCTATCAATTGCATGAATTTAGTCCAAAATAATGCTGATAGTGCTGGAATAAAAAGTTACACAATCTTGCGTCATAGTGAATATATTTATCCAGAAATAGTCACAACTGCTAAGGAACATAATATTGATTTAATTGTGGTTGGTCGACGTGGTAAAAAAGGTCTGCTGAAATTATTACTTGGTAGTCGCACTGCTGAAGTGATAAATCATGTTCATTGTAGTGTGCTAGTAGTTCCTAGAACCGCAAAAGTTGAGGGAAAACATATCTTATTAGCAGTGGATGGCATTGGCTATAACGAGATAAATGTAGCTAAAGTTACCGCTAAAGTAGCTAAACATTTTGCCGCTCCAGTTACAGTAATAACCGTAGTTCATAGTCAGATAGAATTTAGCAAAGATAATACGGAAGCTGGAATTACTAAAATTTGTGATATTTTAAAAACTGAAGGTATCAAAGTAACTGGGCAAGTAATTGTTGGTAAATATGCTGAAACTATTATAGAAACTGCAAAAAATCTTAATTGTGATTTAATTGTAGTTGGTAATCACGGACACACTAGTTTCAAAAATTTTTGGCTTGGCAGTGTGTCGGAAAAGGTAATAAGATTAGCAGAAAGTGCCGTGTTAATCGTTAGAAATTAAAATTCATTGAATAGAAATTAATACTGAACGATATAATTTTAAAGCTTTCAATAAGTTATATTCTAATAAGATAAATGCAACTAATAATATAATTCCAGTTAGATAAATTAAATTTGGAAATTGTAAAGTCAATATGCTACAGAATAAAGCAATCAAATAAACCCAAAATTGGCGTTGAGCTGATTTTGGTGAAATTATTTGTTTCATATGGGGAATTCTTATCATATTAACAGTTCTTAATGGGTTTAATTGCTGATTTTGCAGATGCAACCACACTAAAAATGGCACGATTTTATATAACATTCCTTGAATTACCATTAATACAAAGCCACCAACAAATAAAATAAATAATAATAATGGATAAAATGGTTGATTAGCTAATTCTGTCCAGATAATACCAGTAATCCATAATATAATGCTTAGTAATAATCCCACAGCACCTACTCGCCAGAAATTAAGAGTGACATCTGGTATCTTTCTAAGTCGTTTAATTTGCAAATGTAATGTCTTAGCACCAAATACTGCTAACCCTAACCCAATCAAAATACTTATCCAACCAACTAACTTATTGTTTTCTAACCAAAGATAAGCTAATGTCCATAATAATAAAACTAGAAATAATATTGGTATTAACCAACGCATTAATTTAGTATTATATTGAGGAGTTATTTGAAACATTGGTACTACTTGATAAGCAATTGCTATAATTAACAAACCAACCCAACCGACTAAACCCCAAGTGAGATGAATATTAGCCAAGATCATTGCTAAAGGTAAAGTTATTCCGTAAGCAAATCTGACTACTAATCCAATCCCTAATCCAGCTGTTATTAAAAGTGCAAGCAGTGCTAACCGCATTCCAATAATGATATTACCCTTGACTTGTATCAAACAATATCCTACAATGGCGACGAAACTAAAAAAACTTAAGCCTAATAATACAATAGCAATACGCAATAAAAAGTCCTGTCCAAATATAAAACCACTTGTTAAACTTAAACTACCAACAGTAAGTAAAATATGGATTATCGAACTGGTTAAAACTGGTTTAGGAATAATAGTTCCAGCTACCACTGGTAGTAATTGCAATATTGCTCCAAACATTATCATGCTGACAAAGCCTAATGTAAATAGATGAGTCAAGGCTAATATGTTTAATCCCCAGCGACTACTAAATATATCTGGACCAATATAAATTAACAATAAACTTGCTAAAATACCAAATAATGGTGCAGTTATAAAAAACCGGATTGGAACTGATAAGGGTGGAGTTTGTTGTAAAGCTAGATTGGCAGTATTCATACAATATTTGCTTTAGCTATAAGATCATCACTACGCCAAATATAGATTTCAATTGGCTGTTTGTTAGTTTTAGTTATCCAAGAATAACCTTGTTGAGTTAGAATTGGATATAGTGGATGTGGTTCCATACGATGTAGTATGTGTAAATACTCTCCAACTTGGATATTGGGAAGAGCTGCCAAAATACGTTCCATAGGTTCGCATGGCTCTAATTGGCTGACATCAATAGTGGTTTTCACTAAATTGCTCGTATACGTTCTAAAATAGATGTTGCTTCAGCACCAAACACTTGATCAATCATAGGATAAAGCATTTGTTCTTCTTTCATATTATGTTGTTGCATTAACATTAACAAAGTTTCTGATAAGCCTAAATATTGTTCATCATCTCGTTCAGCTAAACTAGTTTGCATTTGAGCAAATATTTGCCGCATTTGCTGATGTTCCATCCGCATCATTTGGGTAGGTCCCATAGTTTGTCCAGTGCGTTCTTCAAAAGCAGAAAATAAAATTTCTTCTTCTGCAGTAAAATGTTTTTCCATAGCAGTGTGAAAATCATTAAATTCGGTATCTGCTACTGTCCATTGTTTTTTAGCAACTGAATTTTCAGCCTTAGCGAATATTTCATCACAATGTGTGTGTTCTTTGCTAAACGTATAAGTGATTGTTTCTTCCATTTTCCACCTTAAATTAGTTATTTTTTGTAAAAATGATAAGTTATTTTAATATAGCTATTAACAAATTACTATAAAAACTATGTTCTAATCTTAAATTGAACTATATCATTATTATGTTAGATTAATATAATAACAGATACCTTAATTACAATTAAATTTATAAAAAAAATGCATCTTCAAAGTGATCAAGAATTACGTCAAGTATATTTATTTGCTAAACTTACTGAACAACAGCTAGAGCAAATTAAGAGGGATGTACGTCTAATAAAACTTGACAGTGGAGAATTCTTGTTTAAACATGGACAACCAGCAAAACGTTTTTTCTTGCTTAGGGAAGGACATGTTAAATTATTGCGTTCTTCTTTAGGTGGTGATGAAAAGGTATTTGAAGTTATTGCTCCTGGTCAAACTTTTGCTGAAGCTATGATGTTCATGCCAGATTCAAGTTATCCAGTTACTGCTCAAGCGATCAGTAAATCTTCAATAATAAGTTTTGAAAGCAGAACTTTTGTAAATATTTTAAAAGAATCTCCAGATACTTGTTTTTCTCTTATGTCCCATATGAGCCAACGTTTGCATATGTGGATTAATGAAATTGATCAATTAACTTTACAAAGTGCCACTTATCGCTTAATCAATTATTTGCTTTATCAAGTTCCAGACGGTCGTAATTCTTATAAAATTGAGTTTTTAATTCCTAAACATGTAATTGCATCTCGTTTATCTATTCAGCCAGAGACTTTTTCAAGGATTTTAAATAGTTTGAACAAAGCTGAATTAGTCAGAGTGGATGCTCGCACCATTTATATTGATAATGTAGACAGATTACGTTTGTATTCATTAGGCAATACTGGATTAAATAATCAGAAAAAATGCTGTTAAAATTAGGGAATACAATATTCTGAAAGATATTCAGACATTTGTATTCCATTCTCAACAATTACTGACGAATATGTCCATCTCCTAATACCACAAACTTCTGGGAAGTCAGACCTTCCAATCCAACTGGACCTCTAGCATGAAATAGTGCTAATCCTAATTTTAGCTCCTAAACAGCAAACCTACTATGTGTAACACTCAAGTCATATTCAAAAGATGTTAAATTTTAAAAACTTAATAGGTTTAGTTTCGGGTTTTATTAAATCCTTATCCCTAAGTATGACTTGATAACCAGACAATTATTCAAACTACCTTTCTAACTGAAGTTATGCAGAACAAATTCCAAGTTAAAAATAATTAATAGCGATAAAATTTAAGGAAATACTCTGTTGTCAAGCTAAAATAAATAACAAAAGCCCCAAGTCTATGACAAGGAGCTTTTTTAATGTTTGATTGTGTGTACAGAATCAAGTAAGGCTTAGTTAGAATTTATGGTTATTTGGTGGGCAACTATAAACTGTGTTGCACACCCTACCCGGCTAAAAATTGCTGTAAAACTCTGTTCCCACAAGATGAATTTATTGAAGTTGGAAAGAGTGATTTTTTAGGAGGAATTATCTTTGAATTTAAGAATTTATCTAAACATATTCTGATTGCTTTTTATCCTGCTAAAGACAATTCAGTTTTTCAAAAAATGACAGGTCTGGAATAAGAAACAGATTTTTATTCAGATTGGATGCGTTTGTTATTTTACCGCCATAAAATTATGTGGGCTTATAACCAAAGTCGTGAATTAACTAATCAATTAAAACAAGGTGCGAAGCAAATTCAGATTTGTGAGCAAAATTTACGTGCCAGTATGGACGTTGAAAAGTTAGAAAATAAACAATTACAAACTGTTTTAAACCAAGTCTGGC
>DAOUSL010000357.1 GCA_030627235.1 Thioploca sp. | reverse complement strand
CATTAATCCCATTATCGGACTTAATACTTTTGGTGCTCTTAATATTAATCACGGGTATCAACCTCCAAGGTTTTCACATAAGCCTCTTTATTGTCAGCAGGAATTGACATTAACGCGTCAACTTTTGAGTCAAATACATCGCCCATTTCAAATCCTGCAATTTCAGTTAAATACAGATTTACAAAAACTGTGTCTGGTAATTTTTCGCATTCAGGACATTGAGTGACAATTAACGATAAGTCATATATTGACTCTTCGTTATGATTTACCATTCCACACATTTGTACAAAATATGGATCGCTTTCCTCGTCTTGTAAAGTTACTTGAATTAGTCCGATTTCAGGGAATACTTCTAAATTAGCAATTTCATCAAGACCTTTTGTAATAGGTAATATGCCTTCAACATCTAACAAGTCTCTGTCAAACTCAATAATATTTTCTACTGGTTCCATTTATGCTTCCTCTAATAGTTTAAATGACACGCTTGCTTGCGCTGGTTTTGTTGTAATGATACTACAAATTAATTTTGAATCTTTCAATTCATTATATTGTTTGGTATTTAGCGTTGGCTTATATGTAAATACTGATTGTTCTGCTTCTGATAATTTGTCCCATACTGCTGAAAGCACTTCAGCGTCAACGGACTTGTTCATCTTATATGAAACGGCAACGTCAATATTTTTGAATTGGTGGTGTGATGTACCTTCCTCAATTGCTGGATTTCTTTCTTTCATATCTGCAATAACTTTATTGCGTAGTTGAAGCTCTAATCTTTTTGCAGCATCTAATGCTGATTTAGCTTCAATCCATTTATTCACAGTTATTTGATTAATACACATTTTCTTTCTCTCTTTAAGTTTTAATAAGTGTCTAGGTTTCCCTTGACTTCGGATAGAGATTCTACAGACCTTAATTTAAGTTGTCAATGGTTTATTTTAAATAAGTTTCTACCTTATACTTTAAACTAGCCATAACTTGTTTCTTATAAGTTTTGCTACCTGTTATCTGCAAATATCTATGCTTACGAGGTCTAGGCTTTAAATAAAAGTCGTCACCATATTTATCTCGCATCAACTGTGATCTATTCTTTTGCCCTCTAAATTCATCAGCAACAGTCATTCCATGTAGATGCTCTTTACCTTTAACTTTCCAATCTGTTCGTTTTGCACTTAATCCTAGATATAAAAAGTTTGTAGCTTGATAAACTACACCTTGATGTCCTTGCTCGGTATCAGAGAAGCTTATTATTATCTTATTTTTAGGTAATAGTTTTAAACTAGCTCCGATTAATCGACTGGCTTCATTCTTTAAATTGTCTAATAAACATAATCGATTGAGTTCAAGCACATCTTTTTCAAACTCCTTACCTGCGATACCAGTTCTTAGATTTG
Source organism: Thioploca sp. (assembly GCA_030627235.1). Taxonomy (GTDB): domain Bacteria; phylum Pseudomonadota; class Gammaproteobacteria; order Beggiatoales; family Beggiatoaceae; genus DRQV01. The sequence continues at coordinate 445 of DAOUSL010000357.1, read as the reverse complement.
GACTAGCAGGTGTACCATAGGTGACAATACCAACTAATTTACCATCTCTATACAATCCATACTTGTAACTAATACTAGGGAATCTCTTAGCGTAATGAATATTTAATATATAGTTTTCAGTATCCCCGCGAGTAACCTCTTTGACCTCGTATTTCATAATGGTTTATTCTCTATTTGCTAAATCTATTTTCATCTTCTGCACTTTCGTCAGTGCTTCAAATATCGTATCCCTTAGTTCTGTAGGTAAAGGAGGTAATGGTTTTGTAAAATCATAATTTTCTGGGATGGGTACTACGCCACCGAATACTACCTCATGACCTGTTTTCTTCAATACTGTTTTAAATGCAGAAGTCCAGCCAAGTTCTTTAAATTTATATAGTTCTCCGTTAACTGAGATTATATTAGTCCTTTTTTGTGGATCTTTACTGCCATTTCCTGTTTGTGT
>DAOUSL010000461.1 GCA_030627235.1 Thioploca sp. | reverse complement strand
TTTGGGTTCTAAAACAAATTGACGACGGCATTCTTTGCAAGAATATTTTTGTTTCCTGTTATGGATGCTACCGTTTTTTATAATATTTTCTGAATTACAACTTGGACAGTTCATCATTATTATTTATATATAAATTAATATCTTATTATACATCACTACTTCATTCAGGACTACCAATTTTTTAATGTATTTATCCAGCATATTTCAGAAAATTTCTTCCTTGAGTAATCAAAGTATTATTGATAATTCTACCATCTTGACTATTAATATTTCAATGCAGGTAATTTTCTAATATTATTTATTAAATCTTTTACATTAGTATAAATTATATTAAGTAGAAAAACAACCAGACATGATTTTGAAGATATATATGCAATTTTTTTATCTATACTATTTAAATGTAAGTTTATAACTTTGATTAATTTTTGAAATATATATTTGACTAAATCGATGGTTTTTTATATTTAAAAGTACCAGATATTTTAATAAAATAGGACTTACGCATTGACAAATTGACAAAAACATTATTTATAATAAATTTAGTTAGTTAAAGTAAATTGCAGAGGTATCTCCTTGTGAATTTAAGAATCAAGATTATTTATGCTATGCATAAAATTTAGTATAAAGGCTGAGATAACTTTATTAAATAAATTTCTTTGTAAACTATAATAATTATCAATAAAATCAGTAACACGCAAATATTGCAAACGTACATAACTACAAATGGAAGCAAATATATGATTACGTATAGCTATTTGCTCTCGAACTTGAAAATGTTCAATTAGCCAATGTTTCTCATGAAGATTAATTAACATTTTTCTATCATGATTAAAAGACCTCATGCAAAAGTCATTTAAGATTCAAATAGAAGTTCCTTATTGTAAATAGAGGCAATAAGATTAAAACGTAAAGAAAAACGTTTATGTCGATTACGGTAACGTTCTTTAAGAATACGAAAAGTTTTGATTTTACGAATAATATTTTCAATCAATACATTAATGTCATAAGTAATTGGTCTTCGCAGCTCATAGCTGGTGGACGACCAAAAGTGCGT
>DAOUSL010000208.1 GCA_030627235.1 Thioploca sp. | reverse complement strand
TCGCCACACGCCACGAATTATTATCCGATATTGGTACGGTTATAATTGCCAAGCCAGTATTATCTGATTTACAAGAACTTCGCGAAGGAGGAACTCTTTTTTTACTATAATATATAACCGTTTTATTGTATTTTTGCTATATCAAACACAATAGAAATACAATTATAGATTTGAAATTCACGGTCAATTCTCCATATAATAGTTTTATTAATTGTGATTCACAAACTTTAATGTTAGAATTCTAACAATTTAAATAGTTTTATCATATTATTAAATAATTTATTGAAATTAAGAGTTATAATATAACTATAATTAATAAGTGATTATGTTACACACTTTAGATAATAAAAATCAATAGTATTTACATATTTTTTATAGGAAATTTAACTAATTGTTAAAAGATAAGGACATTAATTCAGGGTAGTTACAACATCAATAGGCAATAAGTTTTTCCACCAACTGCGGTTTTGTACATATTCCTTTTCACTTTTAAGGTCATTTTTATATCACCAAACTTTATTGGATTGCCATCTGTATCAAATTATTTCAACGCTTTTCATTTATCAAATTGCTTATTTAATTACAAACATCCATTAGATTTACTTTTATTTTCACTTTATGATATTATTTTTGCCATCATTTTTTTATCATTGAAATTTATCTATACTCTTTCTTTTTTACAGTGTAAATAATCAACATCCAAGCTATATTAATAATATATACGAAAGCTTTTAAAGGTATAATCATGTTTTATCCTTTAATCTGTTAAATCTTGTTCAAACAACTTAAACCCTGTTCAAAACCACTACCTACCATAAAAAGCATATTCAAAACGCACACCCAACTGATATTCATCATTCATTTCAGTATGAAAAATATACTCAGCAAAAACATTAACAAAAAAATCCTTTTTTAACATATAATCAACTTGGCTAGCTAATCCAATTGCCTTGTTATTATCAAGCAAACTAGTATCTTGCCATTGCACCACTCCACTTAACTTAGCAAGCATACGAGAACTCAAAGGTTTTTCGGTAGTTACAAACCAATTAACCGCCTTCTCATCATCCAACAGCAACACGTCCACACGAGTTTCTAAAATTCGTTTATGCCTAAGACCAATACTAGCAATATAACCACTAGCACCAAAATCACGCCATAATTTACGTCCTTCTAACATTATTTGTTGATTAGGATTATATTCATAATGAGCATAAACTTTCAAACCAGACTGCCTACCACGAGCATATAAACGATAAAAACGTTCCCGAAAAGTTACTTGGGAAGTTAAATATTGATAGGTTTCATAAGTGATTCCAACTAATCCAGAGCGGTCTTGCCAATTAACCTTAGAGCTAGCATTGAGCAAAAAATTATTTAACTTCTTATTTTCTAAGTTATAATTAGCATCTGCAATTAATTTTATATCTTGATTAGCAAATCCAGTTAAACCAAAATTAACCCGTTGTTGGCCGCCAGCATAATGTTGCATTCCTAACTTAGCTGTGGATTTATTTAACCAAGATAATGGAAAATTACTATCAACACCAATTAGATACTTCTGCTCAGAAATACTATCAAATAGTTCAATACGTTTCCGTTGGCCAGCATATAAGTTTATGTCTAAATCGGATTTTTTATATGTAGCAGCAACTCCATCAAGTGAATAAAAACCAGTTAAATCAGCTTGTTCAAATCGGCCTGCTGTCAGTTGATAAGATTCCCATTTTTTTCTTGTATAAGCTTGATAAAATTGAGCTTCTATGCCAGTGATACCAGTTCTTAACGCATATGATAGACCGCTATCCAATTTTGCATCTTTATACTGAAATTCACCAAATTGTTCCATAAAAACATCATCTTTGCCATAATGATTGTCAACTTGAGCATTAGTTTCTAGTTTTCCCCATAAACCAGTTGCATACCCTGAATGGGAAATGATAGTCAGAATACATAATAAAATAGACCTGATAAGTTTTAAAAACCTGTCAGATCTAAAGTTAAAATATTTATTTTTCAATGAAAGAAGTTTCTTCAATATGTTTAGATTTTTTCAATATTGCCCAACCAGTTAAAACTGATAAAGCGATTATACAACTTCCACAGCCGGAACAATTGCCAACTTTGGGTATAGAACAGTTAGAAGACATTGCAATATGGCTAACAGCAATACCTCCTCCAACCAACCAAGGAAATAGTTTTTGAATATGTTGATTTTTTTTCATTATATTGCCAAATTAACCATCATTCTCAAACTACGATTCATTATCATTAAGTTAAAACACGTAGGTTCAATAGCATTAAGTTAAGGGCAGCAGGTCTGCCCCTACCAAATTCAAGGGTTGTAGGGGCGATACCTATGTGTTCTTGTTTAATCCCAAAAATTACTTCTCTCGCAAATACCGCAAACTCAGCAAAAGCAATAAGAATATTGGTAGGTAAATTACAGAACCACCACCGCCTCCACCATTAGAACTCTCACTAGCAATAACTGGTGCAGCTACGGCTTTATTAGCAACGGTAAAATAAGCAAATTTATCGCTCCAGAATAAGACATAACCAGCTTCAGCATCAGTGTGTGGTTGGACAAATACAATATTATTACTACCAATCACAGACCACTGTTTGCCATCAGTGGAAGCAAGCAAATTAATCTTGTCACGTTCAGCATTATCATGGTCAAATGGTAATTTAACCAACATTTGTCCACCAGCTGGTAACTGTGTCAATTTCTGTCCGTTAGCATAAGAAGCTTGTAGGTTAAATACTGAAGATACTAAACCACCATTACCAAATTTAACTGCATTATCAATAGTATTATTATCACCGAGAATTGCTTGGACTTGAGCAGTAGCAAATACTGATTCATTAGTGGAATTTAATTCCATCAATATTGCCATCCTACGCAACGCATTATCACCACCATCTTGTTTAAAAATATATAGTTCTGGAGTAAATAAATGACTCCCAATTTCCTTACTATAAGAACCCAATTCAGCTACAGTAACAGCATCATCAAATCCATACCGCTGCATACTACCAGCAATTACATTAGCTCTAGCAGCATTAAGAATTGACATGGAAGGATTAACCTTGCTTTCATACAGAATATCATCCATATTTTGCGTAACTGTACCATCATCATGTAATTTCATAGATGGTTTATCCAAAATCACAATACCTTCATCAACTAAGCGACGATCTGGTAATTTAGTTAGCTGTTTAACGTTGCTCTCTCCTAAAACACTATTAGGTGAGATTAACGCACTAAAAGAACCATTTTGCTTACGTTCATGACAATTTTCGCATTGCAATGAATCCACTGCTAAACGAGTATTGTGCGACATTACATAATAATTAGATTCTGTCCATACCATTACCGCATTAGGATTAGCAATTCCTTTTGCAGCTAATACAGCATCATATGCAGATTTTAATGCCATAAAACCATCATAATTTTGTGGATCATCAAATCGCCAACTGCCATGTGACATCCTTGCTCCTACTGTTCCTAAAGCAGCATTACTTGTGGGATCAATTAAAGAACCATATTTTTTACCTTTTTCATCAGTTTCCAACCTAAACACACTGTTACGCTCAGTTTGATTTAATATATAACCAGTATTGTTATCTTTCCAATAATAACGTTGCCGTGGATTGTAAGGAACTATTCGCAACTTATCATCTTCAGAGCGGCGATAACGATACATTATCTGCATGTTCTTGCCTCGGTATTTTTTATTGGTAATATGGCAAGCCTCACAACTGATAACATCAAAATGGGTTTGAGTAATTCGGTCTAAGCTCTTAGAACTATAACCAGACATATCTCCACTAGCTTTCCACAGCTCTTTATGGGCATTTAATAAAGTATCATGACCGGAAGGAATTGATGGGTTTTGAGCTTCTTCATGGCAATATTTACATGATTTAGGAGCTGGACGATAGTCTAAGTCGTTCCGCACATCCATATCTGAATTACCTTTTAAAAACTGATGCGGACTATTTAAATCAACATTGCTATAGGCTGGACGGTAATAGCTTTCAATATGGCAAGCATTACAATTTTTAATTTCCCTAGTTTCTCCATTAGCTTCCGTCCAAGTTTTACCATAATGCACATCATCTTGATAATCTTCTTCATAAATTCCTTCGGCATCAGCTTCCATCACTGTGTTTTCTCCAAAACCATAAAAACCTCGTCTGGAATTACTGGTGCGATGACATTTCATGCAATGCTCATTCTCTGGATAACGCACCATTGAAATAATAGTTTTCTTATTTTCATCAAAGGCCGATGGATTCCAATTTAAAATAGGATTACCATTACCATCTACTTTAAGACCATTATCATCCCGTGCAAAATTTAGCAGAGATTGCTCAACTCCATCATCGGATTGAGAACTCATTACTTCTAAAATTGCATTGGGAACATAACGGAACAAGCCTTTTTTAGCTAGTTTATTATTACGCATATCGATAAAATGTGCATAAGCTTCAGTGTCGGCTGGCAATTGAGAATTCTTTAAATCATCAAAACGGTAATGACAAAGAAAACAATCATTTTCAACCACGCCACTTTTTTTCCAATCCCATTGACTAACAATAGAACTAGCAGCCGTCTTATTATTGCTGTCAGTGCCACGATTATAATAATCACCATCAAGAGGATTTACTGTACTAGGATCAACGCTATCATAACGCCGATTATTGCGGTCTTTCTCCATCCAACCACCACCGGCATGACAGCTAATACAACGCTTAACTAAACCGGCTGAACCATGATCCGCAAAATCGCTTTCATTGACATTATCTTTCTTAGCTAAAATATCAGGATTGCTACCACCCATGCAATTATAACCACCATAATAACCTGGGGATACTAGTTGAGGCAATTGACGCATATTTCCAAAACTGTCACTAGCTTCGTCACGCCCAGTTTCAAAATGAAAAGAATGAGTAATAGTATTATAATCATGACAACCACTAGTTCCACAACTAGTTTTAGGGCTATAAGGATTATTACTATTTAATACATGTTGCCCAGCTTCATCAAGTAAAGGGATGGCTGGGTGATTGACCAGATTATCTATAGAATTGGCTAGAACCGACTGACTGAAAATAATAAGTAAGAAAAATAATTTTAACAAACTTGACAATCTCCAAAATTGATAGTTAAATAAGGTAATCAACCCGAAAATATCATGCCAAGTTATATATTATTGAAAATTAAGTGAATATTTTTTTGAGCTAATTTATTAATGATTTATATAACGCATATGTGTGGGATATAACGCAACTTAGTTAACTGAAGTTATGCAGATAAAAACAGATACTAAGATAAAAATAACTAATAGAGATTAAGGTTAGATAGCCTTCAAAATCTGTAATTCATGAAAAGCTGTTTTAATAGCATTAAAATATAATTTAGAACGTAAAGCAAAGTGATTAAAATTATTATAAATTTTCAAGCATTCCATCTTAAAAAGAGCTATGATGTATGAAAAATATGGGTAGCCCTAAAAAAGTAGTGGTGAAAAAAATTAAATAATATTAGAATTATAATGATGAATGAAAGAATCCCTATCCAAATGGCTTCAATAATGATTTGGAAATTTTTTAGAAAAAGAAAGGGTGCTTCTAACTAGACGTGAAACGAAGTAACGAACGAATGTGAGATCAATTCGTTGTCTCATGGTGTAAAGCGTTCAATACGATTTATAAGGTTTCTTTACCAACTTCTTTATGACGTTTGTTAGGAAAAACTGTATCATAATGCTTTCCAAAAATCTGTAAATTAAACAGTACATTTTCTATAGCATCATTATAGCAAAACCAGTATAAAATGATTATAATAAAAATAAAGTAATCAAGGGAAAAATAATGATATATTAAGTAGATTTAAGAAAGAAAGTATTATTGACAAAGGAAAAATATGACATTCTCAGAGGTATTAAAAAGATTCTGTGTAAGTGCAGCAAGTGTAGTAAGATGGTCTAAATAGAATCTAAAAAGACAAGGAACAATGGAACGATAAAACTGGGAGGAATTGGTTAAAGATGTAGAAAATCATCCAGCTGAGTGTGTTATGGATAATGCTAGTTTTCATAAACGACTTGATATTCAACAAAATATACGTGAGGATGGTCATATTCTTCTTACCACCTTATTCGCCACAACTTAATCTCATTTAACATAAATGGGCAC
>DAOUSL010000315.1 GCA_030627235.1 Thioploca sp. | reverse complement strand
GTTTGGCACCTCGATGTCGGCTCCTCACATCCTGGGGCTGTAGTCGGTCCCAAGGGTATGGCTGTTCGCCATTTAAAGTGGTACGCGAGCTGGGTTTAGAACGTCGTGAGACAGTTCGGTCCCTATCTGCCGTAGGCGTTGGAAATTTGAGAAGAGCTGCTCCTAGTACGAGAGGACCGGAGTGGACGTACCTCTGGTGTTCCAGTTATCATGCCAATGGTATTGCTGGGTAGCTATGTACGGACGGGATAACCGCTGAAAGCATCTAAGCGGGAAGCCTCCTTCAAGATTAGATTTCCCGAGAGTTTGACTCTCCTTAAGGTCTGTTGAAGACTACAACGTTGATAGGCGAGATGTAGAAGTACAGTAATGTATGGAGCTAACTCGTACTAATTTGACCGTGAGGCTTGGCCCTATAACACCCAAAAGTTTTGTAATATATACTTAATATACTTAAAAAATTTCAATTAAAGAATTTACAGTTTCCTAAAGAATTTTATTTATTTTTTATAAATAGCACCGGTTTTCTTGGCGGCCATAGCAATTGTGAACCACCCGATTCCATCTCGAACTCGGAAGTGAAACCTTTTAGCGCCGATGATAGTGTGGGGCTTCCCCATGTGAAAGTAGGACACTGCCAAGGATTTGATTTTTTTATTAACTACCCCCCTGTAACCCCCATAGGTAAAAACCTATGGGGGTTTTTTCTTGTCTAAAACTTATGAAAACTAATGAATTGCAAACAATAGGCGATTTTATACGTTGGGGTGCTAGTAAATTTAACAAAGCACAATTATTTTTTGGTCATGGTACTGACAATGCGATAGATGAAGCTATTATATTAGTTGTTTATGCTTTACATTTACCACAAGATATTCCTGATAAATTATGGCATAGTAATTTGACCTACTCAGAAAAACAAAAAATAATTGAATTATTTGATTTGCGAATTAAAAATAATATCCCAACTCCTTATATTACTAAAGAAGCTTGGTTTTCTAATATATGCTTTTATGTAGATCAGAGAGTATTGATACCACGTTCTCCTATTGCAGAATTGATAAAACAACAATTTGATCCATGGATAAATGCTAGTAAAGTTACTAGTATGTTAGATTTATGCACTGGTAGTGGATGTATTGCTATTGCTAGTGCTATGTTGGTATTTGATGATATCATAATTGATGCTGTAGATATATCATATGATGCCCTTGAAGTGGCAAAAAAAAATGTACATAATTATAAATTAGAACAACAAATAAAACTAATACAATCTGATTTATTTGCTGATTTAGATAATAAACTTTATGATTTGATAATAAGTAATCCACCGTATGTGGATGCTAAAGAAATGGAAATAATACCATCTGAATATCTTCATGAACCAAAAATTGGACTTGAAGCTGGAGAAGACGGGTTATTATTTGTGGAGCGTATTTTACAAGATGCAGTAAAACACCTTAATCCTGATGGAATATTAATTGTTGAAGTAGGTTTAAGTCAAAATAAATTAATAGAAAAATACCCTGAAATACCATTTACTTGGTTAGAATTTGAACATGGTGGCGAAGGAGTATTTTTAATTACATATGAACAATTATATAGTTTGAATAAAATTTAAGTCTATATATGTTGGTAGAAATGAACAACCACCTACTAAATTAGGTGGTATCGTAAGTTTCGATAACAGTCAAAATTATGACGAAATCGCTTAATATGACGTTTTAGTGAAGCCCAAGTATGTTCATTAAGTGTTGCAATAATATTTATGTTTTTCTCACGTTTTCCCTTGCGACAACCAAATACTTTTTCGCCCCTTAATGCCCAACCGTAATCTCTGATTATATTGGGTTTAATACCACTTTCATCAATATATAATTTGTTCTTTATCTATACAATCAACTAGTTGTTTGAATTCTTCAGCTTCGACTTTATCTTGCTCTTCATAACTAAATGTTTTTTAAGAGTTATTCCAAGTTTATTCAATGCCTTACTTATAGCTGATTGGGTTACTCCAAATGTTTGGGCATGTTCATATTGAAATTTATCTGGATATTCCAATACTTGTTTAGATAACTCTGATAAATTTACCTTTGTTGCTTCCGCAAATTGGTTTTGGAGAAAATTCTCCTGTCTCTTTAAATATCTTTAACCATTCCTGTGTTGTATTCCAAATATTTTACTTGTACTTCTCATGCTATTCTTCAATAACGAAATCTATTGCACGTTTTCTTAAATCTTTACTATAACTCATTTATTTTTGCCTATAATTTATTTGTATGCTCTGTTTTTATAAGAATTTTACTATAACAGCTAAAGC
>DAOUSL010000192.1 GCA_030627235.1 Thioploca sp. | reverse complement strand
CGTTAAGTCATGGTGGAAGAGGTGTGACGGAGATGCTTTGTGCGGAGTCTCCCTATGAGACCGGACGTGTCAGGGCAATTATAACCGTTTCGCTGAAAAATTGATTAGTTCACGGAATAAGGACGTTCCGGGGACATCATGAAATCTCTGCGAAACTCCTTTTTGTGATTTTTTGGCAAACGGTTTAAAATGGGAATATACCTTAGCTAATGTCAAAATATTACTTAGGTTTCGGGAAATCCGCTATGCTCCATTCCCGAAATAACCATCAACCATTTTTCAATACACTATTAATTATATATAAAAATTATGTTTGATAAAAGAAAGTTACAGGTGTTTGTCTCTTCTACTTATGAGGATTTAAAAGATGAAAAACAAGCTGCAGTAGAGGCTATTTTGGCGGCTGGACATATTCCGGCTGGAATGGAATTATTTGCTGCTGGGGATAATTCGCAGATGGATATTATTAATCTGGATTAGAAACTGACAAACAGCCTACAGAGGAGCCATCTTATTCAGAACTTCAAGAAGATGAATTTGAATTTGAAGTAGTTAAAGTTGATGCTAAGGGTAAAATTATTACTCGTAAAACCCAAACTGCAATTCAAATAGTAGAAGATATAAATGCTGTACCTTTGGAAATGGTGTATATTCCTGCTGGGGAATTTATGATGGGTTCGGATGAACTCAAAGAAGAACAACCAATTCACAAAGTAACCATTAAACAACTGTTTTATATGGGAAAATATCCGATTACTCAAGCCCAATGGCAAACTGTAATGGGGAATAATCCTTCTCGTTTTAAAGGTGATAAAAGACCAGTTGAACAAGTTTCATGGGAAGATGTGGTTATATTTTGTGAAAAACTGTCTAAATTAACTAAGCAAACCTATCGTTTACCTTCGGAAGCAGAATGGGAATATGCTTGTCGAGCTGGTACAACTACAAAGTATTATTTTGGAGAAACTATTAGTAAAGAGTTGGCTAATTATGCTAATAATGTTGGGGAAACTACCAATGTAGGTAATCATCCAGCCAATGATTTGGGTTTATACGATATGTCCGGAAATGTTTGGGAATGGTGTGCTGATTATTATCAAGAAAGCTATAAAAATGCTCCAAATGACGGTAGTGTTTGGAAAAAAACAGTAAATACCGAGTGTTGCGTGGCGGTTCATGGGGCTATGATCCTGATAATGTTCGGTCTGCTGGTCGTGTTTGGTACAGACCGACTAAACGTATCAACGACATAGGTTTTCGAGTTGTTCGTGTGTTGTAGTGCGGACTTATTTTCCCTTTACTCTTTTTTCACTTTTTGCCTTTATTCTTTTTCCCTTTACTCTTTTTTTTTGATTTTAAAATTTGTTATAATTTAGGAGTGCAAGATTTATCTTGCCCACCATTTATTTTAAATATCGAATTTTTTGAACAAGATTTAACGGATTAATAAACAAGATTTTAAACCACAAGCATTCTCATTGCAAGATATCGGAATCAAAATTTACTCGTAGTTCGTAGTTCGTAGGGTGGATAGGAAATCCACCAAAAAACCCACGTTCTACAATCAAAACCAACAAAACATTTTTGCTTTTTTAGGTTTTAATTCTTGTCAAAATAAAATAGCTTAATAACATTATTCTTGCTTTATTTCATCCTATATGGGATAATTTTTTTGAAGTGAGTTAGGTATTTTTAGTATTCATAGTTTCAGTGTAATTATTATCTTAACCTTTTTCTAACTCTATCAATAAACTTCAAAAAATTTACAATCCCAATTAATCCAATTATTTTGATCTATCACATCAACAGTATCAAGTTGGTACGATCAGTAATATAAAAATTAATAAAAAGTTTAATGGAGATTGAAGAAGAGAGTTTAAAAGTAGTGAATAAAATTATGGAAAAATTAAATAATAACGAGTTATCAGCAAATCAAACTATTCAATCGACAACTCCAATCCAAGAATTTTGGCGACTATTTCATAAAGATAAATTAGCCATGCTTGGGTTTATTCTACTATTGCTTTTGATTGTAGCCGCTATTGCTGGTAAAGTTTTAACAGAATGGATAGTAGTTTTTGACCCGGCAATGGTGAGACTAGTCGATAAATTTATGCCACCATTATCATATGTCTCAGAATATATTATGTTAGATGAAATACCGCAATTTGGTATTTACATATTGGGAACTGATGAATTAGGTCGAGATGTATTTGCTCGCATGTTACAAGGTTCATTCGTATCGCTTTCGATTGGTTTTGTCGCTGTCAGTATCTCAACTTTTATTGGAATTTTATTAGGTGGATTAGCAGGATTTTATGGCAATGTTCGGTTAGGGTTCATTTCAGTAGATACGTTAATTATGCGTTTTACTGATGTTATGTTGTGTTTTCCAACCTTTTTTCTAATTTTGACTGTAGTTGCCTTATTACCACCAAGTATTTATAATATAATGATTATTATTGGAATCACCAGTTGGATGGGAACTGCTCGTTTTGTGAGGGCTGAATTTTTAGCTTTAAGAGAACAAGATTTTGTATTGGCTGCTAAAGCTTTGGGTTTACCAGAATGGCGAATTATTTTTCTGCATATGGTTCCTAATGCAATCGCTCCAGTTTTAGTCTCATCAGTTATTGGAGTAGCTGCTGCTATTTTAACAGAATCAGCTTTAAGTTTCTTAGGATTTGGAGTACAACCACCATACGCAACTTGGGGTAATATTCTTGCTGATGGTAAAAATTTTATTTTTGATGCGCCTTGGTTATTTTTTATTCCTGGTATAGCTATTTTAATAATAGTATTAGCTTTTAATCTGGTTGGAGAAGGTATGCGGGAAGCGTTAAATCCAAGGCTTAGAATGCGTTAGTATTTAGAGTTTTTTATAATTTAACATATAAGATTAGAGAATTATACCAAAATGCTTTTAAGTAAACTATTAGCAATTGACTTACCAAAATCCAGTGACCATCTGATAACAGGTTTATCTTTAGATAGTCGAGTTATTCAACCTGGAGACTTGTTCTTTGCCATTACTGGTACTCGAACTGATGGTAAATTATATATTGATGTGGCTTTACAACAGGGCGCGATAGCAATTGTTAAACAGTCTTCTACTTTTAGCATAGACATATTGCCCAATAATATGCCATATATTAATTTACCTAATTTATCTGCACGATTGGGAGAAATTGCCGCTAGATTTTATCATAACCCATCCCAAAATATGTCTGTAATTGGTGTAACTGGTACTAATGGTAAAACATCAATAACTCATGCTATAGCTCATATTTTACAATCTTATGCTCCTTGTGGATTACTTGGAACTTTAGGTTATGGAACTTATGGTAATTTGCAATCAGCTAGTCATACCACTCCACACGCTATATCTTTACAAAATTTATTTGCAGATTTACATAAGCAAAATGTGTCACAAGTTGTTATGGAAGTGTCATCTCATGCTTTGGTACAAGGAAGGGTAAATGGGATTAATTTTGAGACGGCAGTATTGACTAATTTAAGCCGAGACCATTTAGATTATCACAAAACTATGACTGCTTATAGTGATGCCAAACGTCTTTTGTTTGATATGCCTAGTATAAAAAATGCAGTAGTAAATTATGACGATGAATTGGGACGAAGTATTTTAACCGAATTACCAACAACATTAACTTATAGTATCCAAGATAAGACAGCTAATGTCTACGCTAAGATATTGAGTTATAATAATAATGGTTGCCAATTAAGTATTTATAGTGATTGGGGTAATGAAAAACTGCATAGTCCGTGGTTAGGCCATTTTAATGTCAGTAATATTTTAGCTATCTTAACAACTTTATTGAGCATGGATTTTCCACTGTATGAACTGATTAATAAACTAACTATTTTACCAACAGTCCCTGGTCGAATGGAACGTTTGGGAACAGAAGGACAAGTTACTGCGGTTATCGATTACGCTCATACTCCAGATGCTTTAGAGAAAACTTTATTGGCTTTAAGTGAACATTTACCAGGACAGATATGGTGTGTATTTGGTTGTGGTGGTGAGCGAGATCGTGGTAAGCGACAATTAATGGGAGAAATTGCTCAACTTTGTGCTGATAAAATAGTGATTACTGATGATAATCCACGTAATGAAAGTTCTCAATTAATTATTGATGATATATTACAAGGTTGTCCAACTCCAACGGCAGTGATTGAAGATCGAAAGCAAGCAATTGAATATGCGTTACAAAATGCAGATGTAAATGACGTTGTGTTAATCGCTGGTAAAGGACATGAAGATTATCAACAAATTGGTGATCAACGTTTACCATTTAGTGATAGAGATATAGTTAACTCTTTTTATCAAAAAATCTTAGTACGGAAATAATTTAATTAATAATGACAGAAAAACCTTGGAGTGGTCGTTTTACCGCTAGCACTAATAGTTTTGTTGAAGCTTTCACTGCTTCAGTTGATTTTGACCAACGTCTATATAAATATGATATAGCTGGCTCAATTGCTCATGCTAGTATGTTAGCTAAAGTTGGAGTATTAACTAGCTCTGAAGCTGAACAAATAATAGCTGGTTTAGCAGAGATTAAAGCAGAAATCGAACGAGATGAATTTAATTGGTCAACCGTTTTAGAAGATGTCCATATGAATATTGAAACTCGTTTGGTGCAAAAAATTGGAATAGTTGGTAAAAAACTCCATACTGGTCGCTCCAGAAATGATCAAGTAGCTACAGATATTCGTTTATATTTACGAGATGAAATTGATTTAATTAACACTGAATTAGTTCGCTTAATTACGGCTTTAAATACAGTTGCAGATCAAGAAGCTGAGACTATCATGCCAGGTTTTACTCACTTACAAAGCGCACAACCAATTACTTTTGGTCATCATTTGTTAGCTTGGTGTGAAATGTTACTGAGAGATAGAGAACGTTTGTCCGATTGTAGAAAACGAGTTAATATCATGCCACTTGGTGCTGCTGCTTTAGCTGGAACTAGTTATCCAATAGATCGAGAATATACTGCCAAATTACTTGGTTTTACAACAATAGCCGAAAATTCTTTAGATGCCGTTAGTGACCGAGATTTTGCAATTGAATTTACCTCAGCAGCAGCATTATTAATGATGCATATGTCACGTTTTGGTGAAGAACTAATTTTATGGTCATCAGCTCAGTTTAATTTTATCGAATTAAGTGATGCTTTCTGTACAGGTTCTTCCATTATGCCTCAGAAAAAAAATCCAGATGTACCAGAGTTAGTACGAGGTAAAACTGGCAGAGTATATGGTAATTTAACCAGTTTGTTAACCTTAATGAAATCACAACCGTTGGCTTATAACAAGGATAATCAAGAGGATAAAGAACCATTATTTGATACTATAGACACTGTGAAAGGTTGTTTGCGAGTTTATGCGGATATGATTCCAACTATGCAAATAAATCGTGAACAAATGCGTAATGCTACCCAACAAGGATTCACTACTGCAACAGATTTAGCCGATTACTTAGTAAGAAAAGGAGTCGCATTCCGAGATGCTCATGAGATCGTTGGTAAAACGGTAAGATATTGTATTGATAATCATTGTGATTTGAGTAAATTAAAATTAAAAATCCTGCAAAAATTTTCCTCTGTTATTGAAGATGATATATATGGCTTCCTAACTTTAGAAGGCTCTGTTAATTCTCGTGACCATATTGGAGGAACTGCTCCCAAACAGGTTCGAGCTGCTGTACAAAGATTATGGAAAAAGTTAGGAGTAGATAATACTCAGTTTTTAGATTTTATCAATAATAGTTCTGATTTGACTTCTATAAGTGGTATTGGTGATAAAACAGCACAGAACATTGTTGAAAATCGTCCTTATAAGTCATTAGAAAACTTACAAAATAAACATGGTACTAAAGTACAAAATTGGTTAAAAGCATTCCAAAAAATTTAGTTTATCAAATATTTAAAACCATATAATTATATCATCACCATTAAAAATGTCACGCTTAATTAAAACCATTGTAACCAAAATATTAGCTCCAATAGCTAGATTAATTAACTTCTTTCATAAGCCTTTACAACGTCTTTGGGCTCATGCTTGTTTGCAGGCGAAAATTAATACTCAGCTTGAATCAAGTTTAGTTGTACAAAATTGTCCTGAAGTACATGGTACTGGACAGATTACTTTTGGGAAAAAAGTAGATTTATATCGGGATATATATTTAGAAACGCAAGAACAAGGTCAGATAGTAATCGGCAATGAAGTAGTTATATCACGAGGAGTTCACATAGTTTCTTATACTAATATTCAAATAGGAATTGGGACTATGATTGGAGAATACACTAGTATACGTGATGCCAATCACAAAATTGTTAAAGATAGCCTGATTCGTTATGCTGGTCATACTAGCTCTCCTATCATTATTGGTTCAAATGTTTGGATTGGCCGAGGAACTATAATATTAGCTGGAGTTACAATAGGTGATAATGCCATTATAGGTGCTAATGCTGTTGTTACTAAAAATGTTGCAGCTAATACATTAGTGGCTGGAGTTCCTGCTCGATTTATTAAACAGTATTAAATCTATCCTCAAACTTTTGCTAGAAACGGAACGTATTCTGCAACATTATTGTGAAATAGACATCTTTCCTAAATAAAGTTATATGTAGGATGCAATGAACGAAGGGAATTGCATCAATAATGCGACTCGAAAGATGTAATTCGTAAACTCATTACATCCTACAGTCAGTAATTAACTGTATAGT
>DAOUSL010000361.1 GCA_030627235.1 Thioploca sp. | reverse complement strand
TTTTTGTCCAACCTTACGTGGGTAGCCCAAAAGAGTAAGCTTTACCTATACTTAATTATAATCAACTTTTTTAAATATTGCATCTGAGAGTTCAACTGAAGCTGTCTTAACATACGTATATACTTGTATTTGAACAGCAGATTAATAAGTAAGCACTTGTACAAAATTATTGGGTGCAGTTTGATTTTGTCCCCAGTTAACTTGTTGATTATCAAAAAAAAAGTAATATCTTTATTGTTTACGACAACTAAATAACAAGATATGACTTTAATAAATATAATTTCAAAGGTAGTAAAAGAGTTTGAATCACAATTAAAAGCGAATTGTTTTTTTAACAATCATTTAGAATCGCTTGATTTACAAGGCTTTGAGTCAGGATTACATGATTCCACAATACAGCTTTACGAAAATTTAGCAGAAACAATCCTTCAGTTTTTTACAAAATCTAAAAAGCACAAGGAAGCTGTAGATGTTTTTTCTCAAACTAAAAGCTTTGGCAAACGGAAAGAGCGTGAAACAGAAGTTCAAATAATGACTGGAAAAAAAATAAAAATCACCAATTATTATGCAAGTAAAGTTCCAGACTCTCATCAAGAATCACGACATACTTTTCATGCAATGTATAGAACCATATTGAAGGCCTCGCCTATGTATTGTAGTATTATTTCAATGGCGTCGGTAATTTGCCCTTCTTTTGAAATGGCGTCCCAAATTTTACAGATGCAAGGCACAAAGGCAGATGTAAACAGGGTACGAAATATTTCAATACAGACCGGTAAAAAATGTTTACAAAATAGAGTAGGAATTCAATTTAAACCTGAAGAAACCCTTGCTGGAAAAACTGTTGTTGTAAGTATTGACGGAGGACGTTCCTGCATTCGGGAAAATAAAGATGAGTTAAATTCCCAAGGAACTCATAATTTATTCGATGCTAATTGGCGAGAACCCAAATTGTTTGTTATTCATATAATTGACCCCAAAACAGGGAAGCAATCCAAGAATGATATACCTCTGTATGACTGTACTTTTGGGACAGAGGAAGCTTTTAGTCTATTGGAGAAGTATTTAACAAAGTTAGAAATACAAAAGGCAGAGAAAGTTCAGTTTATAGCAGACGGGGCAATATGGATATGGGATAGAGCAAAAAAGATGCTTCTTGAACTTGGAGTTAAGGAAGACAACATTATAGAGACATTGGATTTTTATCACGGTACAGAACACCTATCAGCAATCATAAAAAATATACCCAAAAGAGTGAATGCTCAGCAGAAGAAAACCTTGTATTTAGAACTTAAAGACTTACTGTGGAATGGTAAAATAGAGGAAATAAAAGAGGCTGTCAAAAAGGTAATAAAACGAACAAACAAGAATATAAGAAGAGAGTTTAAGTATTTCACTAAGCATCTTAAACGATGCAACTATGCCACATTTAGGAGTCAAGGTTTTCTTTGCGGAAGTGGCATTATTGAATCTGGAATTAGACGTATTATTAATCTTAGATTTAAGTGTCCGTCATCTTTTTGGTATAAAGAAAATTTAGAAGCCCTTATATTTCTTAGAGCGACTTTACTTGCAAAAAGATGGGGATTTATGATAACAAAATTAGTAGAAGCAGAATTATAGAACGGGGACAGAATCAAACTGCACCCGTTATTGATTTATCTTTCGTGCATGCACTTAACAAAATTAGCATGAAAGCTGTACTTAGTATTATAATTCTATTTTTCA
>DAOUSL010000368.1 GCA_030627235.1 Thioploca sp. | reverse complement strand
TCCACTTAAAAGCCATCTCCTTACAAAAAAAGAGGGTGTCCAAAAAAAGAGGGTGTCAGGTCTTGCCTTTTGCCTCTATTGATTTTATTTATCGATTAGTTTTCTAACTTAGTTACTTCGCCTAATATTGGTTATGTTAAGTTCTAATGCTGTGGTTAATTTTTGTTGAAATATGAGTAATAATGGTATATATTTTATATTATATATAATTTTGAATTTGATAATAATAAAAGTATTGCTAATTTAAGTAAGCATGGAATTGATTTTAACGAGGCTCAAATACTTTGGTGTGATCTTAGCTTAATTGAAATTCAAGCTATATCGAATGATGAGCCTCGATATTTAGTCATTGGCTGTATTGAATATAAACATTGGTCGGCAGTAATAACTTATCGTATGAATAATATTAGAATTATTTCTGTTAGGCGATCACGTAAATCGGAAGTAGAACTCTATGAAAGCTGAAAATTTTGAACAAAAATTTGATAATGGTGATGAGGATATGATTAATGATCTTGATTTATCTACATTAAAGCGACCAAATCAAAACCAGAAACGCGTCAATGTTGATTTTCCTATTTGGATAATAGACTCTTTGGATAAAGAAGCTAGTCGAATTGGTGTTACACGACAATCAATTATTAAGCTTTGGTTAGCTGAACGGTTAGAGGAACAGTTTCTTACAAGGCATTTAAAACAAGAAAGGACAGCCTAAGGAAAAGGAAATCAAAGGGGCAGCCAGCTTGATTTTGCATTAAAATGTTGCTGAGGGAAAAAAGGACACCCATAAAGTAGAATTCTCATAATGCTGGTTATGTAAAATTAACAGGTATTGTTGATTGACTTGGAATCATAGTTGATTTAATATCAGCTCATGAATGTAAATTATAAGCTTTCTTTTTCAAAATATATTAAAAAGGCACGTAAACCTCTCCAGTTAGCAATTGAAGATTCAGTTGAGGTTATTTGTGATAAGCCCGAGATTGGTGATAAAAAAGTAGGTGACCTTGAAGGGATAAGAGTTTATAAGTTTCGCTTTAATAGACAAGAATATTTAATTGCTTATCAATTGTTACATGCCAATGTTGATGTTAATAAATTAAATATTAATATATTATCGATTGATTTTTACTAAGTTGGCTTACACGAAAACTTTTATAGCTCTCTTAAACGTTATTTACGTAAGGAATAGAAATATGAATCACTCTATAACAGCAGAAGAACTTCTTGATGAGTTAAAAACAATGCCATTTACCGAGAGAGGGCGTTTTTTTTCTATTTTAGGAGAACAATACTTTCAGAATGATGATTTTTCCCATCAGCAAGTATTTGGACATTTGATTAATGATGAATTTTCAAGCAAAGATGCCGCTGAATATCTTGAAATTTCTATTGCAACATTTAGGCGCTACGTACAGAAAGGAAAACTAAATCCTTCTAATGTATATGGCCGCAGTCAAATGTTTGCAACTCGTGATTTAAAGCAATTTAAACGAGCCTTGAGAGTGTGACTGTAACGCTGGAAAACCAATGGGAATAATTGGGGCAGATACAAATTAAATGCTAAGTAACGAATATTGATGTACTCGTTTGAGGTAAATTCCCCGTGATATAATTCAACATTTACCT
>DAOUSL010000328.1 GCA_030627235.1 Thioploca sp. | reverse complement strand
GTGATACGAGGTGTCTTGTAGCCCGTTCGGGCCTAGGTATCTTATTGGGGTTCCGTCGCCAGGTATTAGGGCGGCTATGTTGTGGCTAGCTATTATCCGGGGGTATCGACCGTCGTTTGGGTATCGACTCCGTCCATCCTGGGAGTCCCCGCTCGGGTTCGTGGGTGTGCTGGGTTGCTGAAGATTCATAGACGGATCCTCCGTTGCCGTTGATTTGGAGCTAAAGGTCTCCATGCTCTAATGCCGTTATGGTTAGAGCTAGGGTCAGCTCGTCTAGTATATCTAGGAGCTGAGAGTTTTTAAAGTATGGGGAGTTGTCGTGGCTGCGAGTAATGGTGTAGTGCCCGCCTCCCGCTTTGCTTGCCCCAAGTGTAAAATGGGTTTCATACTTCGTTATAGTGAAGATCCCGTTCTCGGTTATAACCGGGGGCTTCGGTTTGTGTTTGGTTACATACGGCTTGCTACTAACCATGGTGCTAGATCCTCTTCTGCGTATCTAAGGGCTTCGCTCTCAGAGTCGAAGAGCTTGGCATTTTGTTTTCGGGTAGTAACGGTTGGCTTGGGGCCTGTTATATAGCACGGTTCTGAGGTGTGTGGTAGGTAGGCGCGGAGTAGATATTTACTCTTCCGGCGCCTTACAAGGACCTTAGGGTAAATTTCCATAGGTGTCTCCCGGGTTCGTGGGGCGTGTACCGCCGATGCATCCTCCGTTGGCCTGTGCATCCTCCCCGATAGTAGGAGTGCCCGTCGCCGTCAGAGGCAGGGGCCTCCTTTCGGAGACCTCTGGCATTATTGTACTTACGGTCGGGCACGTTTCTCAGTCGGAGCTTGTTGATTCTCCGGCCGGGGGTCGTCAGCACTCGTAAATACCATTAAGGTTATTATAATTGCGAAGGCAGTTTTGTAGTGTTTGTAGTATGCGCAATGCATAGCTAGGGCTATGGTTGCGATAAGTAAGGTTATTTCCATTAGAGTAGGTGCCATGTCTCGTTGTCGTCCTCATAGAGTTTAGCTAGGGGGATGAAGCAGGTAGTGACTGCTAGAATTTGTGTCGCTCCCACGACCGTGATGGAGTGTAGTAGGACTCCGTCCGATACAGCTTCAGCGTAGCGGGTGACTATTATTCGGCCCGAGATTATGGGCTTCAAGCTAACCAAAATATTTACACGCTGAGTAGTAGAACCGTGTTTGGAGCTCTAGCTCGTGGCGGTAAGTGGTGCTGTTCTGTTTAGCTAGGTGTTGGAGTTGTTGTTTGTTTAACATATTGATCCGGGATTGTGTCGAAGAGTTTAGCTTCGGCTGGTGAGTGTACAATTGAGGTTTCCCCGACGTATCTACACGACTGGGGCATTAGCTGGATGATGTAACCTCTCGGTGTCTGCCATAAATAGTATCTCATAATCTCTGCTCTATTAGCCAAGGGTCTAAGGTTTTGCAGTGCTCGAGTGCCTCGAGTACAGTATTAAACCTCTTAGCAGCTGAAGCTGCGCCTGTGAGGAAGTATTCCTCTCCTAGGTATACGTAGTTCATAACGCGTTTGGTGCGTATCACCCGGACGACCCAAAACGGGGCTAGGGCTAGGATTCGAAAGTATGGGTATCCTTCAGCTGGGTATCGCACCGAAGATATCCTTGAGTTTATTGACTACACTGGTGCCCTGTTTATGCTCAGTTGCGGTCTTGTCGATCTGGATGATGACAGCTAACTGCTGCTGTTCAAGCATGGCGTTGGTTGTTTCAAGCTCTCGGAGTCTGTTTTCTAGCTTCTTAATCAGGCGGGTGGACTGTTTAAGTATGGAATTGATTGTGCTCATTGGTAATACCTCAGGAATTTGTCGACTTGGGCGCACATACCTTGGTATGTATCACCTGTTAGGGTTATTAGTGTGTTATTCGCCTTGGAATACACGGTAAATGGGTGCAAAGGGGGTGGAACTGGGAGGATTCGTTGCATGTCCTCAGGGCTAAGGGCTAAGATGTAGCAACCCTTATGCTTATATATTTGGAATTTGTCGATCTGGGTGGTGCGGGCCACTTTGGCCTTGATCTTCATACACTCAGCGCACACGTATTGGTGTCCGTCTGGGGCGTTGATGTCGTTGCGGAACTTATCTAACGGCTTTTTGGTTCTACACGT
>DAOUSL010000290.1 GCA_030627235.1 Thioploca sp. | reverse complement strand
ATGATACTGATGCAGTAGATGATACTGATGCAGTAGATGATACTGATGCAGTAGATGATACTGATGCAGTAGATGACACTGATGCAGTAGATGATGATGCTGAGTCAGAAGATGACACTGATGCAGTAGATGATGATACTGAGTCAGAAGATGATGCTGAGTCAGAAGATGACACTGATGCAGTAGATGATGATGCTGAGTCAGAAGATGATGCTGAGTCAGAAGATGACACTGATGCAGTAGATGATGATGCTGAGTCAGAAGATGATGCTATTTCAATGGCAGATGAATTTGGAGAAGAAACTACTTTAGAAGTAGAAATAGATTTCTCTGAATTAACTTTAGAAGATATGCTTGTTTTACCTGCAGAAATGTGGGCTTGGGTTTCTGTAGAAAATGTTTCAGAATTTGATTATGATACTATAATACAAATTTTATTAAATGCCGATTTAAGTATGGTTGATATGACTGTACTTGAAGTTATGCTTCCAGAAGGTTGGGCAATTAATTATTATGGTTCAGATGATGATTCAGAATCAGATGATGATAAATCTGGTAAGAGCGATGATGATTCTAAATCTGGCAAGAAAGATGATGATGATTACGGTTCAGATGATGATTCAGGATCAGATGCTAAATCTGGCAAGAAAGATGATGATTCTAAATCTTCTAAGGATGATGACTCTAGATCGAATTCTGATTATACAGAAGTAACTGGTTACTATTTCAGCTTATCTGTAGAAGCAGTACATGCATTGCCAATTATTATAGTAGAAACTTTAACTGCTACTCAAATTAGCATGTTTGATGTATCTATTGTGGCAAATATGACAGCAGAACAAAATGCTACTCTTGATCCTAATGTATTTATGGATCTTGATGAAAGCTACCTAGATGCTATTCCATCTTTTGAAGACATGGATGAAGGGATAGTTGATGCTGACATGGTTGTAAATAGTTTCCTACGTCTTAATGTCCAAATAGTTGACATCAAATTCTCTAAAAAATGGATTGAGAAGTTCTATAAGAAGAGATTGCCTAGAGGTTGGAAGGTAAAAGTTAATCAAAATAGTGATGGCACTTTAAGTGTTAAACTGAAACCACCAAAAATATATTTGAGTTATTTTGTTAAATCTACATCGTTCTTCTCTTATCTTGATAATGAACGTAGTGAAGGTGAAAGCGAAGAAGATTACGCAAATTATATGTCAGAAATGGCAGTATATACTCCACCTGTTATCATGTTCTTAAATACTGGTGGTGCTGAATACAGACCTGTTGGTTGGAATGAAGATGCTGATGGTAAACTTGATCTAACTGAAGAAGCTGCAAGCGAAACAAATCTTACTCCAGAAATTCTTGGTGGTTTTAATGCAGAATATGTTGGTAAATTAAGCCATAAGACTATTAAACATCTTAGTCGTAGACAAATTGGAAGTTTTGCTCCTACAGCAATGGGAGCTTTCACTCCTAATATGGCAATGAGTGTACAGTTGAGTGCAATCAGTGGATTTACTAGTCTGCATATCAGTTATATGCCAGTTGTAACAGTAGCTAGTTTTAATATTTTGCAAATTCAGAATTTATCTATGAATGCAATGCAATCTATTAATATTCAGCATTTCAAGGCAATGTCAATTGTTGGCTTTGGTTCTTTTAGTATCGCTCAGTTAAATGCAGTACCTGCTGAAGAATATAGCGATTTACCTACTGATAAAAAACTAAGTTTAATCAGGGACAAAGTCAGTGGTCTTGATTTAGAAATTCAAGATGAACTTAATATAACTACCGCTCCTCCAGTTCTTCCTCCAGTTATATTGGAAGATGATGATGACAATACTTCTGAGGTAGATATTACTGACCCAGATGTTACTAAACCAGATGATGAGTTAGCTACTCCGGATACTGTTGTCGAAGGTGATACCGATGATTCATTAGCTCTGCCTCCTATTGAACCAAAAGTTCCTGATGATGTTGATTTAGGTGATGAAGAAATTCCTAACTTAACTGAATCTGATGATGAAAGAACACCAATAGTAGATCAAATTGATGAAACTCTGGAAGAAAATCTAGGTACTGACGTAAATGTTGAACAAAATGAAACTGGAAATTTAGATATAACAGTTGGTGATTTGGATGCTTCTGTTTCCGTTGGTAAAGATGATGTTACATCAACTCCAGAAGGAGCAGAATTAGGTGTAAGTATAGTTGATGGATTCTATGTTTCAACATCAGTTGTGACTCAAACCATTTTAAGACCTGCTCCTAAATGGAATATGTTCTCTAATGCTATAGGCGGTAAAGGTAGTATTAAGAAGAGAGGCAAATTTGGTGCGGTTAACTTTACACCACCTGGATTAAGCCGAATGGCTGCTATGTTCAGTCCATTTGTAGTATCAGCACCAGTCACTATGCAAGTTGGTGTAAATCTATTTGGTGGCACTGGCGTTATAGTATATTCAAATGGAACTATGCAAGAAATATATCCAGCAATGCCACCAAGAACCTTGTTCATGAGTGCTATTTCAACTGGATTTGGTTTAAACATAGAACCAGTATACATGGCTGATGGTACAGCTACAATTGTAGTTGATGGAATGTTATATAAAATCTCCCCAGCAGATTTTGAAGCTGATGAAGATGGTACTGGAGAAACCAGTGAACTTCAAGAATCTGAAAATGATGCTGATTTTGCTTTAGAAGTTGATGGCCAAACTTTAGATGTTGATCTTTTAGGTGAAGCTCCTGAAGACGAAACTGATGCAGAAGACGAAACTGATGCAGAAGACGAAACTGAAGCAACAGAAGAAACTGACGTAACAGAAGAAACTGACGTAACAGAAGAAACTGATGTAACAGATGAAACTGACGTAACAGAAGAAACTGACGTAACAGAAGAAACTGACGT